>NZ_JASJXG010000012.1:0-111010 GCF_035018765.1 Variovorax sp. RTB1 | reverse complement strand
GCGCCGGTTGGTGTAGTGGAGCCGCCGCCGCCTGCACAGCCGCCGGCTCCAGCCGCGCCGCCTTTGCCTCCCGCCCCCCCAGCGCAGCCGCCCGCACCGCCGGCGCCCAAGCTGGTCGAACTGAGCGCGGGCCAAGTGCAATGGATACGCAAGCCGTCGCCCGGCTATCCCGCGATGAGTAAAAAGCTCAACGAGAGTGGGACCGTGATCATCGCGGCCTACTTCAGCAGCAACGGTTCGGCCAAACGCGCAGAGATTGCGAAATCGAGCGGCTTTGAGCGGCTCGATCGTGCTGCCGCCGACGCCGTGTTGCGCTCACAAATCACCCCTATCGTTAGCGGCAACTCAGAGACAGTTTTTCTGTTCAATGCGCCAATCAGTTTTACCCTTTCCGAATAGCCTGGACCCCGAATGAACAATCAATTTGGCCTGATGAACCTCTGGAATCAGGGCGACATCGTCACCAAGGCCGTCGCCGTGATGCTGATCGGCATGTCGCTCGCATCCTGGATCGTCATCATCATCAAAGCGGTCGACGTCATCAAATACAAGCGACTGGCAAAGCACTCATCGGATTTTTGGCACAGCGAAGATTTTGCGACGGCGTTGCAAAAACTCGGCAAGGACGACAGCAATCCGTTTCGCGCGCTGGCACTCGAGGGCCGTGAAGCCACTGCGCACCATCGCAACACCAAGGCGCATCTCCACGACACGCTCGATGTGAGCGACTGGGTCACGCGCAGCTTGCGCAATGGCATCGACGAGTTCACCGCACGCCTTCAAACCGGCTTGGCGATCCTTGCATCTGTGGGGTCCACGGCGCCTTTCATCGGCCTGTTCGGTACGGTCTGGGGCATCTACCACGCGTTGATGAGTATCAGCACGGCGGGCCAGGCCACCATCGACAAGGTCGCCGGGCCGATCGGCGAAGCGCTGATCATGACGGCGCTGGGCCTGGCGGTCGCCATCCCGGCCGTACTCGGCTACAACGCACTGGTACGCGGCAACAAGTTCGTGCTGACCAAGCTCAACAGCTTCGCGCATGACTTGCATGCCTACTTCGTGACCGGTGCACGCGTCCAGAGTGGCGGCAACGAAGCCATCGTCGTGCCGCTCAAGAAAGGCTGATCGACATGGCTTTCGGAACCCAAGATGAACCCGATGAAGTGATGAACGAGATCAATATGACGCCGCTGGTCGACGTCATGCTGGTGCTCCTCATCATCTTCATCATCACCGTGCCGGTAATGAAGCACGCCGTGGCCATCGATCTGCCTCGCGCCACGAGCGAGCCCGAGCAGAGCAAGCCGCAGAACATACTGTTCAGCGTGGCGGCCGATGGCACCTATTACTGGAACGAACAGAAGATAGAAGACAGCGAGTTGCCGGGTCGACTGAGCGCCGAAGCGGCCAAGGAGCCACAGCCGGAGTTGCATATCCGTGGCGACAAGGCAGTGCGCTACGAGCGAGTCGCCAAGGCGATGTCGGAAGCACGTGAAGCAGGTGTGCGAAAGATTGGCTTTATCACTGAGCCGGATCAGAAATGAAGCGCTTCGCAAGTCAATTTAGTTGATCGCCACGATTGACTTTGTATTTGAGAATAGTTATCATTTACTTATCGATTCAGAAGCAGGCCTCAGACGCGGTTTCGTTAGTCAGCCTCACCCGTGCAAAGGATTCATATGCCAACCCCAGCCAAGGCGTTTACCGTTTTGAACCATCCATCGCTCGACAACTCGGGGCGCGGCACAAGTCAGACGACAGCTTCCAGTCCAGCAGCAGGCCTGGTCGAAAGCGCAGAACTTCTTCGCGGCAACAAAACAGTCGGCATCCTGCACAACGGTTCGCTTTACCGGCTGCAGGCCACCAAACTCGGCAAGTTGATCCTCACTAAATAGTTAGGGACCGACACGCCACTGCGCAAGTTTCATCGTGGGGCGACTCAAGGAGATTCATCTCCGAAGGGTCGTTTTTTGCTAGCCAACGGTTCGCCGACCAGCCAAGCTTTTTTTCACGCTGAACGTTCATGAAAAACGCCGACTCAAGAGTCGGCGTTTTGCCTTTGTCAGCGAGCGGAACTCGACGCCTGGAGGATCAAAGCCCCAAGGCGGCGATCCCGGCCTTCGCGATTTGCGCATCTTCATTCGACTTCACGCCGCTCACGCCGACAGCGCCGATCACGATGCCGTCTTTCACGATCGGAACGCCACCTTCGAGCAAAGCATGGACGCCGGGCACAGTCAAAAATGCAGTGCGACCGCCGTTGATAACGTCTTCATACCCTTTGCTCTCACGACGGCCTAACGCGGCCGTGTGGGCCTTGGCTGGCCCGATGTGCGAGGAAAGGGCTGCGGCGCCGTCCATACGCTGAAGCCACAGCAAATGTCCGCCGTCATCGACGATGGCAATAGTCACGGCCCAGTTGTTTTTGAGCGCTTCGGACTCCGCTGCGGCGGCAATGACCTTGACGTCGGCGAGTTCGAGGAATGATTTGGTTTTCATGGTCAAAAGCAGGATGTGAAAGGCGAAAGCATAACGGCGAGAGCCCGCCAGCTCTTACATTCCGTAGCTCTACGCGAATGTAGATTTTTGTCTCGCAACGCTCTTGCAGCCCCCTAGAATGCGCCCACCTGCTGGCTAGCAGCAATCCAAGGAGTTTCAGCAATGAACGACCGCGTCAAGACCCTCGAAACCGCCGCCGGCCAAGGGCCATTCGGCCAGACCTTGCCACAAGCCGACCGACAGCGCGTATTGCGCAACACTTACTGGTTGCTTGCGCTCAGCCTCATTCCAACCGTGCTCGGCGCCTGGTTCGGCGTGGCCACTGGTATTACTGGCGCACTTACCGGAGGGCTCGGCTTGATGGTGTTCCTCGGCGGTGCGTTCGGCTTCATGTTCGCCATCGAGAAGACCAAGAATTCCGCCGCCGGCGTGCCGGTACTGCTCGGTTTCACCTTCTTCATGGGCCTGATGTTGTCGCGGCTTATCGCGATGGTTCTCGGCTACAAAAACGGGTCCGAACTCATCATGACGGCCTTCGGCGGGACCGCCGGTGTGTTCTTCGTGATGGCCTCGCTGGCCACCGTCATCAAGCGCGACCTGTCGGGCATGAGCAAGTTTTTGTTCGTCGGCGTACTGGCGCTGTTGATCGGTGGCGTCATCAACGTCTTCGTCGGTTCGACCACCGGCATGCTGGTGATGTCGGTCGCGGCCATCGGAATCTTCTCGGCCTACATGCTGTATGACCTGAAGCAGATCATCGACGGTGGAGAGACGAACTACATCACCGCGACGCTGGCGCTATATCTGGACCTGTTCAACGTCTTTCAGAGCTTGCTCGCACTGCTCGGGATCTTCGGCGGGGAACGCGACTGACAGCGATGTCGGATTACGCGCAACAGCACAAGACGACGCGCCAATAGCGCAATGAATGAAAAGGGCCTTCGAGCCCTTTTTTCATGCAAGTTCGAAAACCGCGATCGACTCCACATGTGCCGTATGCGGGAACATGTTGACCACGCCAGAAAACGTGCATCGGTAGCCCGCCTGATTCACCAGCAGCCCCGCATCGCGTGCCAAGGTCGACGGATTGCAGCTCACGTAGACGATGCGTTGCGGCGGCGCCCAGCCATCGGTACGCAGTTCGGGATTTTCGTGCAGTTCGACCATCGCCTTGGCCAGTGCGAACGCGCCTTCACGCGGTGGGTCGATCAGCCATTTGTCAGCCGCACCGTCGGCCACCAGCATGGCAGCAGTCATCTCGAACAGATCGCGCGCAACGAACTTCGTCGCTGACAACGCGCGGCGGCTGGCCGTCGCGGGTCGATTCGCCTCGAAGTTGGCTGTGGCACGCGCCACCAGCGTGTCGCTCCCTTCGATGCCCAGCACCTCGCGCGCCACACTGGCAAGCGGCAACGTGAAATTTCCAAGGCCGCAGAACCAGTCGATCACGCGTTCGGTCGGCTGCACATCGAGGAGACGCAAAGCACGCCCGACCAGCGACCGATTGATGTGCGGATTAACCTGCGTGAAGTCGGTCGGCTTAAAGGGCATCGTGATGCCGAACGCCGGCAGGTCGTAAGCCAGCGGCGTGCCGCCCTCTTCCAATAGCTTCACGGTGTCCGGGCCTTTGGCTTGCAACCACCATTGGACGCCGCGGTGCTCGCTCGCGAATGCCTTGAGCCGCTCGACGTCTGCGGCCGAGAGAACGTGAAGGTGTCGCAGCAACAGCGCGATCACGCCGAGACCACCATCAGGTGCATCGCCGCAGGCCAACTCGATCTGAGGACAGGTCTCGCGCGCGTCCATCGAACCGATCAAGGCACGCAGTGGCATCAGCATGTCGCTCACCTGCTTCGGCAGCACGGGGCATATCTTCATATCCGCCAGATACCGGCTTTTTCGCTCATGAAAGCCGATGAGCACCGTGCCTTTCTTGACCACATGGCGCACCGACAAGCGTGCGCGATAACGGTAATGCCAGGCCGGTCCTTCGAGCGGACGGAGCATGGTCTCGGGCTTGACCTTGCCGAGGTGCCAAAGGTTGTCTTCCAGTGCGCGCTGCTTGACCGCCACTTGGGCAACCGCGTCGAGATGCTGCATCTTGCAGCCGCCACAAGCGCCGGTGTGCATGCCGAAGTGTGGGCAGCCCGGCCGCACCCGCTGCGACGACTCGCGACGAATGGCCGTCACCGTGCCCTGCTCCCAATTGTTCTTGCGGCGGTGCACATTGAACTGCACTTCTTCGAAAGGCAGTGCGCCTTCGATGAACACCACGATGCCGTCGGCGCGGTGCGCCACGCCCTGAGCTTCGAGGTCGAGCGACTCGACGTTCAGCCACTCGGGCTCGGGATAAATCTTCGTCTTCTTTTCTTCAGTCTGTTCCGTCATGCCGCGATTGTCTCAGTGAGGCATGCACAAACCGGCCGGAGCACGCTTAACGAGATGGCAAATACCGCGCCGGATCGACCGGCTTGCCCTGACGCCGAATCTCGAAGTGCAGCTTGACGCGGTCGGCGTCGCTGTTGCCCATCTCGGCGATCTTCTGTCCCTTTTGCACCGACTGGTCTTCCTTGACGAGCAAGGTCTGGTTATGAGCGTAAGCCGTCAAATAGGTGTTGTTGTGCTTCAGGATGATGAGGTTGCCGTAGCCGCGCAGGCCGGCGCCGGCGTATACGACACGTCCGTCGGCAGCCGCGATGATGGGCTCGCCCACCTTGCCGCCGATGTCGAGTCCCTTGTTCTTGGCTTCATCGAAACCGGCGATCAGCGAGCCTTGCGCCGGCCAGATCCAGCCGACGTCTTCATCGCCCGATGCGGCCGCAGCAGGCGTCACGGAGGACGTGGTGACGGGCGGCTTCGTGGGCGTAGCTGCAGCGCTTGCCTGGCCCGTTGCCGCCGGCGTTGGGGCCGTTGCGGATCCGGCCGCAGGCGCGGGCCCACTGATCGTCGATTGCGGCACCACGGGGCGTGTAATGACGCCTGATGCGTCGGTGCTACTCGGTCCGCCCGCGACTGCAGTGCTGCCCGGCGGAATCACGCGGAGCACCTGCCCAACTTCGATCAAGTCCGGGTTGTCGAGGTTGTTCCACTTCGCGACGTCTTGCCAGCGCTGACCGGTGTCGGTCCCGATGCGACGAATGGTGTCGCCCGGCCGCACGGCGTAGTAGCCCGGCTTGCCGTAGTTCTCGATACCCGCCAGCGGCTTGCCATTGGCATCGGTGGTGACGAGCGGGCCGCCAGGCGTTGTGGGCGTTGCCGATGGCGCCTTGCTCATCGTGCCGCGGTCTTCGACCGGTGCGGGTCCGCGCGGTGCGGCACAACCCGCGATCACGAGCGACAAGACCAGCGCAATGCCGGTAACCCAGCTCCGACTTCCAATACCCTGCATGTGTTCTTCCTTAAGCGATTCCGGATTTTAGGGGGACAAAGTTAACCGCCTCGAGAACGCGGCGCTCGATCCCCCGAGCCGTCTTGTCGATGACAACAAGGGCTTGACCTCCGCCCGCAGATTGCGTCGGCGCGACGATGCGGCCACCCACCGCGAGCTGTGCGATCCATGCCTCGGGCACGGCCTCGCCACCAGCCGCGGCGATGATCCCGGCATAGGGCGCGCCCCTGGCATATCCAACCATGCCGTCACCGAACAGCAAGTGCACTGTCGCGAGCCTGAAGTGCCGCAGATTGGTCCTCGCCTTCTCATGCAGACCGCGAAGCCGTTCGATGCTGTAGACCTCGATCGCGACGTGGCTCAGCACGGTCGCCTGGTAGCCGCAGCCGGTGCCGATTTCAAGCACACGGCCCAGCTTGTCGTTCGGCTTGCCGACCAGCGCCGGGGCACCGAGGAGCAGTTCGATCATTCGCGCCACGACGTTGGGCTTCGAAATGGTTTGGCCCAGCCCGATCGGCAAGCTGGTGTCTTCATACGCCTGGTTGACCAGCGCGCTGTCGACAAAGCGATGTCGCTCGACCGTACCCATGGCACGCAGCACCCGCGTATCGGCAATGCCCTGTGCAGCGAGCCGCTGCACCATGCGCGCCCTGATGGCATCTGAAGCCATCGACGGCGTGGCCGTGATTGTGGGTACCGTCGGCCTTGACGGTGCCGCAGGCAAGCGCCCGCGCGTGGCTGCGGCGGCGGTCGGCGTGAGCCGCACCGGAAAACTGGGGCGCTGCGTGGCCACGTGCGCGCTTCAGGCGTCCGCCGCGCTCAAACGCGATACAGAGTCGCGCCAGGCACCGAGTTCGGCATGGTCGGTCAGGTCTATTTGCAACGGCGTGAGCGCCACATGCCCTGCCGCAGTCGCATGAAAGTCGGTGCCCTCACCACTGTCTTTTGCACCACCTGCGCCGGCGATCCAATACATCGTTTCGCCACGCGGGCTGTCTTGAGTGATGACTTTTTCTGCCGAGTGACGTCGGCCCAAACGACACACCTTGAGCGGCTTGATTTCGTCGAGCGGCCGGTTCGGAATGTTGACGTTGAGCAAGAACGCGCCACCGTCGAGCATGCGTTCGCGCTCGATGCGTTGCACCAGCAAGCGGGCGATCTGTGCCGCTGCATCGATGTGTGCCCAGCCTTTTTCGATCTGCGAGAACGCTATCGCGGGAATGCCGAAGAGATAGGCTTCCATGGCCGCGCCGACGGTACCTGAATAGATCGTGTCGTCACCCATGTTGGCACCGTTGTTGATGCCGGAGACGACGAGGTCGGGCCTGTAATCCAGCAGTCCCTTCAGCGCGATGTGGACGCAATCGGCCGGCGTGCCGGTGACATAGCGAAAGCCGTTGTGCGCGTCGCGCACGTAGAGCGGCGCTGCGAGCGTGAGCGCGTTCGACTTCGCGCTGTTGTTGTGTTCGGGTGCGACGACTTCGACATCTGCGATGTCCTTGAGCGCGGCGTGCAATGCAACGATGCCCGGCGCCTGGAAGCCGTCGTCGTTGGAAATGAGTATTTTCATGACGTCGGAGAGTACGCTTTATTGTAAGTGGCGGCTGCGTCACGGCAGGGACAACGGCACTCCAACACGCCGCCTATCATCGCCCGCATTTGCCCCACCGATCCCCCGGACCTCAGGAGACACAACATGCATGCATGGCTTTGCGAAAACCCTATCGGCGTCGATGCGCTGACATGGAAAGAACTGCCGACGACGCCGCCCGGCCCCGGGCAGGTCCTGATAGAGATCAAGGCCGCCAGCCTGAATTTCCCCGATCTGCTGATCGTGCAGAACAAATACCAGATGAAGCCGCCGCTCCCATTTGTCCCCGGCTCCGAATACGCGGGCATAGTTCAGGCGGTGGGCGAAGGCGTCACGCATCTGAAGGTCGGCCAAAACGTGGCATGCCTGTCGGGCACCGGCGGCTTCGGCACGCACACCCTGGCACCTGCAGCGCTGTGCATGCCGCTGCCAGATGGATTCGGCTATGTCGACGCAGCGGCATTCATCATGATTTACGCCACCTCTTGGCACGCTCTGATAGATCGTGCGCAATTGAAGGCTGGCGAGACGGTGCTGGTGCTTGGTGCGGCTGGTGGTGTCGGCACCGCGGCCATTCAAATTGCCAAAGCTACGGGCGCCAAAGTGATTGCGGCCGCATCGACGGATGAGAAATGCGCGCTTTGCAAATCGATCGGCGCCGATGCGACGATCAACTACACCACGCACGCATTGCCCGGCGGCTTTCGCGATGCCGTTAAGACGGCCACCGAGGGCAAAGGCCCCGACGTTATTTACGATCCGGTCGGCGGCGATTTCGCCGAGCCCGCATTTCGATCGATCGCGTGGCGCGGTCGTTATCTGGTTGTCGGTTTTGCGTCTGGTCCGATCCCATCGTTGCCATTGAATTTGATGCTGCTCAAAGGTGCATCGTTGGTCGGCGTGTTCTGGGGCGATTTCGCCAAACGGGAGCCCAAAGCCAATGCTCAGATGATGGCCGAATTGGCGCAGTGGTACGGCGCGGGCAAGATCAAACCGGTTATCGACAGCACGATGCCGATGTCAGAACTCAAAGCCGCCTACGCGCACATGGGCTCACGTGGCGTCAAAGGCAAACTGGTGATGGTTAACTGATATGCCGGCGACGCCGTTCACGCGGCGCTGCAATAGCGACGGCCCTATAGTCTTTCGGCAATACCGCTGCGCCGCAGCATCGGCTGAAACCGTCCACCCATGAAAAAGCCCGCTGAAGCGGGCTTTTTATTACTTAACCGATTCCTCGGGTGAAGCGTCAGATCTCGAAATCCGAAAGCGATTTTCCGGCGGCCAGCGCTTCAGTCACCCAACGCGGCTTGCGCCCTCTTCCGCCCGACCATGTTTCACCGGCCGGGCCCCTGTATTTGGCAACGCCTTTAGCGGCAGGTACGACGTTCGGCCGTTTAGCCGGGCCACGCCCAGTCAGCTTTAGGTCAGCCGCCGAGATTCCGTATTCAGCGATCTTCTTGCGCAGCTCTTCGACAACGCCTGCACGTTCATGATTTCGCAGTTCTTCTGCTTGCTTGCGCAATTGGGCGATCTGTTCATCATGCTTCTGAATCTGAGAATTGAGATCGGCGAGGGTGGAAGCCATCAGAATATTCCTTGGATTGAATGAGTCAAGGCGAAAATTCTAATTCAATTTGCAATTGCGAAATCGATCGGCAATAAAAAAAACGCGCCGGTCACAGGAACCGGCGCGTTTTCGCAATTTTTTCAATTTTCACATAAATCTGGGGTGGCTGATGGGACTCGAACCCACGACGACCAGAATCACAATCTGGGACTCTACCAGCTGAGCTACAGCCACCGGAGAGCGCGCAATTGTAGCGTCAAAAGGCTATCGAATCGCTGGCAGCGCCGAATCGGCGGGCTTCTTCGCCACGATTTCCGCTTTGAACCTTTGCTTCAGCATGTCGTAGTACGCCGTGCTTTCGGCACTGGCAACCGCTTGGGCGATTTGTCCGGCCTCTTGTTGGGCGACCTCCGGCGTCGGGGCAGCGCGAGGAATGCTTTTGAGGACGTTCACCACCGCATAGCCTTCAGCGCCCAGATCGACACCCATCAACGCCGGCAGTTTGGTCGTGTCGGCGCGAAGTGCGGCCTCGACGACCGGGATCGGTTGCGACTGCACATCCAGCCGCGACACGGTAACCGGTGCGCCGAAGGTTGCAGCTTTGGCATCCGCTTGCCATGCCGCCAGCTTGGCAGCGCCCTCGGACTTGGCCAGGGCCGATGAACGCTCAGCCAGCAGTTGTGTACGCACCTTGTCTTTGACCTCGGCGAAAGGCAATGTGCGCGCCGTGGCGTACTGTGTCACACGGCCCGCAGCGAGCTGGTTGGCGCCGACCTCGATCGCGTCCGTGTTGTGCTTGCGTTCGAGCGAATCGGGCGTGAATAACGCGGCCAGGAAATTTCGGCTCGCCAGCGCGCCGGTCGCGCCCGGGGCGGGCGTGCGCTGCACGTCCGCAGCTTTCAGGATCAAGAGCTTGAGCTTGTCCGCTGCAGGTTTCAAGCTGTCCGGCTGCTGGTACACGAGATCCTTGAACGCATCAGCGGCCTTGGCAAACTCCACGGTGGCCTGCTGGGTACGCAAGTCGTTCTCGACGCCAGCACGGGCTTGTTCAAAGGGTTGAACCGACGATGGCTTGATGTCGGTCAGTTTGATGATGTGATAACCGAACTGCGTCTCGACCACATCGCTGATGTCGTTCTTCTTGAGCGCGAACATGGCATCTTCGAAGGGCTTGACCATGGCGCCGCGCATCACGAAATCGAGGTCGCCACCCTTCTCTGCCGAACCGGGATCCTGCGAGTTTTTGCGTGCAACTTCGGCGAAGCTGTTGGGCGCCTTCTTGACTTCGGCCAGCAGCTGCTCGGCCTTGGCCTTGGCCTTCTCGCGATCCGCGGCGGGCGCAGTGGCGGGTGCAGTGATGAGGATGTGGCTCGCGCGTCGCTCTTCCTTAGTGCCTAGCCGATCCTTGTTTTGCTCGTAGTAGCTCTTGACGTCGGCCTCATTGAGCACGATGTTCTTTTTTGCGGCGTCCATGTCGAGCACGATGTACTCGATGCTCGCCTGCTCGGGCCGCTGGAACTGAGTAGCGTGCTGGTCGTAATAGGCCTGCAAGTCGGCGTCGGTCACCGTCAATTTAGCTGCAAAGTCGGTCGGATTGAAGCGCGCCACCTGGACTTCACGCTTGTCATAGAACGCATTCAACGCCGCATCGGCCTGGCCTCGAGTCGCGAAGGCCGTACCCGATACGCCCAACAGCACTTGCTGGGTAGAGAGGTCCGAACGCACAGCTGCTTCGTACTGCTCCGGCGTGCGGCCAGTGGCACGCATGAACTGCGCGCGATCGAACTTGCCATCTGCACCGCGAAACGATGCCAGACCCGTGTCCTCGGCGAACAGGCGCGACAGGCGCTCTTCCGACACGGTCATGTTGCTCTTCGCCGCCGCGGCAGCGAGCACACGGTCTCGCACCATGCGCTCGAGCGTTGCATAGCGAGCAGCGCCAGTGTCGAGCAGCGCAGCATCGACGCTCGGGTTCTGCTGACGAATGCGATCGATCTCGTTGCGGTGTTCCTGGTCCCATTGAGGTTGCGTTATCGCCTGGCCATCGACCGTAGCGACCTTCTCGCCCTGACCGTCGCCCTGGTAGCGCTCCACTCCGAACAACACGAACGAAGGAATGATCAACAAGAACAAGAACACCATCACGAACTTGTTGTACTTGCGGAAGAAATCGAACATTGAAAACTCTCTTTCACGACCACGTGTGCCGGTCGGCTCTGCAATAAAAAAGGCGAACAACCTGTTCGCCTTTGCATCGGATCGTGGTGGTGGGTGCTGAGGGGCTCGAACCCCCGACCTACGCCTTGTAAGGGCGCCGCTCTACCAGCTGAGCTAAGCACCCCACCGGAAACGATGTCTCAGTTCAACGCGTCTTTCAACGCCTTGCCCGGACGGAACTTCGGAATCTTGGCGGCTTTGATTTTAATCGCCTCGCCGGTGCGCGGATTGCGGCCTATGCGGGCTGCTCGTTTGCCAACGGCAAAAGTGCCGAAACCAACGAGCGAAACGGAGCCGCCCTTCTTGAGCGTGGTGCGAATGGCGCCGATGGTGGATTCCAGCGCGCGGGTAGCGGCTGCTTTGGAAATGTCGGCGTTCTTCGCGATGTGCTCAATCAGTTCGGTCTTATTCACAAGGGCCCCTTGTAGGTATTGAAAATTGATCGGGTGTCGTCAGCGGCGCAGCCATCCTCTCGGCGACACGAATGCCGTTTCGTTCTGGCAAGAGAATGGGCTTTCTGACGAGTCGACAGCGCACTGCCGAAAAAGATTACAACCACTGCTGTACGGGGTGTCAATACGACACGACGCTGCTCAGCTCTGTGAGGGTCGCGATTTTAGGGGCGTTTTCGCGAACTGCTTTCAAGTCCTTTTGAACTGTTGTCTCAAAGCGCCGCGGCGATCGCTTTTCCCACGTCGGCGGTGCCGGCGTCGCCGCCGATGTCCGCTGTGCGCGGTGCGCCGCTCTGCGGTGCCAGCACCTTTTCGATGGCTGTGAGAATCGCGTCATGCGCGTTCTTGTGGCCGAGGAATTCGAGCATCATTGCACCGCACCAGATCTGGCCGATAGGATTGGCGATGCCTCTGCCGGCGATGTCCGGCGCCGAGCCGTGCACCGGCTCGAACAACGATGGCGTGGTGCGTTCGGGGTTGAGGTTGGCGCTCGGTGCAATACCGATGGTGCCGGTGCAAGCCGGACCCAGATCCGACAGGATGTCGCCGAACAGATTGCTCGCAACCACCACGTCGAAAAAGTCGGGGCGCTGCACGAAGTGCGCAGTCAGGATGTCGATGTGAAACTTATCCAGCGTTACTCCCGGGTAGTTCTTGGCCATCTCGACCACACGCTCGTCCCAGTAAGGCATGGTGATCGAGATACCGTTCGACTTGGTCGCGCTGGTGAGGTGCTTTTTGGGCCTCGACTGCGCCAGTTCGAAAGCGAACTTCAGCACGCGGTCCACGCCGACGCGTGACATCACGGTTTCCTGCACCACGATCTCGCGCTGCGTGCCTTCGTACATGCGCCCGCCGATGCTCGAGTACTCGCCCTCGGTGTTCTCGCGCACGATGTACATGTCGATCTCTCCGGGCAGCCGCGGCGAGCCGTCGCGGCGCACCACCGGCGCGATGATGCCGGGCATCAGCCGCGCGGGCCGCAGGTTGATGTACTGATCGAACTCTCGTCGGAACAGCAACAGCGAGCCCCACAGGGACACATGGTCCGCAATTTTTTGCGGCCAGCCAACGGCGCCGAAGAAGATCGCGTCATGCCCGCCGATCTGCTTCTTCCAGTCGTCCGGCAGCATCTTCCCGTGCTTCTCGAAATAGTCCCAGCTCGAAAAATCGAAGTGGTCGAACTTAAGATCGATGCCGAACTTGCGCGCAGCAGCATCGAGCACACGCAGGCCTTCGGGCATGGTCTCCTTGCCGATGCCGTCGCCGGCAATGACTGCGATTCTGTGACTGGTCATGATCTCTGTCCTTGTGGGTTGGTTATGTTTTGTTCAGGGGCGAAAAGAAGTCGAATGCTTCGGCGAGCACTGCATCGGGCGCTTCTTCAGGGACGTAATGGCCGCACGGTATCGAATGGCCCGACACGTGGTGCGCGACCTCGCGCCACAGCGCCAGCACATCGAAGCATTTGCCGACCGCGCCATGTTCGCCCCACAGCACGCGCAATGGCGACGCGAGCTTGCGGCCGGCAGCAACGTCCTCGCGATCGTGCACGAGGTCGATCGTGGCCGATGCCCGGTAGTCGGCGCAGATCGATTCGGCCGTGCCATCGATGCCGATGCAACGCTCATATTCCGCCATGACCTCCGGCGCGAAAGGTGCGAGCCCCGCGTGCCGCCCGCCCATCACGCTGCGCACATAACGGACCGGATCAGATGCGATGAGCGCCTCCGGCAAGGGCGGCGGCTGGATCAAGAAGAACCAGTGCCAATAGGCACGCGCGAACGCTTCCGAAGTGTTCGCGTACATCGACAGCGTCGGGGCGATGTCGAGCAGCAGCATGCGATCGACTGCCTCACCATGATCGGCGGCGAGCCGGTGCGCCACGCGCGCGCCGCGGTCGTGCGCCAGCACGCCGAAGCGTGAAAATCCGTGATGCGCCATCACGGCCATGGCATCGAGTGCCATTTCGCGTTTGCTGTAAGCGACATGGTTTGCATCGTCGGCCGGTCGCCCCGAATCGCCATAACCGCGCAGGTCCATCGCGATGACGGTGAAGCGCTCTGCCAGCGCAGGTGCCACACGGTGCCAGATGACATGCGTTTGTGGATGACCGTGAAGCAGGAGCAAGGGCGCACCGCTGCCGCCGATGCGGCCGTGCAGCACGACGCCTTCTCTCTGTACGTCGAAGGGTGTGAACTGAGTCATCGCGCTGAACATCATCGGATTGTGCGTCGCACGGTCACCTGCATGGAATCGTCAGCGCCGGTTCAGCGTTCCGCGCGCACTACCAGGCTGACACCGATGGCGGTCAGCGCGATACCTGCCAAGGTGACCGCGGTGATCGGCTCATCGAACAGCAGCCATGCCATGACGGCTGTGCAAGGCGGCACCAGATAAAGCAGGCTTGTTACGGCTGTCGCAGTGCCGCGCTGAATGAGGATGTAGAGCAACGAGCTGCCGCCCAATGTCAGTGCCAACACCGACCACGCCAAGGCGCCGATCGAATGCGAGTTCCACTGAATCGCCTCGGATTCGAGCATTGCGAAAGGCAAGGTCACGATCAGCGCCGCGCCGAGTTGCACCACGCTGGCGCTGCGCACATCGCATGGCGCCAAAAACCTCTTTTGGTACAGCGTGCCTGCGGTGATGCAGAGCAATGCGAGCAAGGCGAGGCTCATCGTGACGCCCGTCACCTCGCCGCCCTGCCCGACTTTGCGAGCCACGACAAGGACCAGTCCGGCGAAGCCGAGCAACAAACCCACCCATTGGCGGCGGCTGACGGCGCCGCCTCGCATCGACATCCAGATAGCCGTCAGCACAGGCTGGACCCCGACGAGCAATGCCACCAACCCCGAGCCCATGCCGAGCTTGACTGCAGCCCATACGCCCCCGAGATAACCCGCCTGAATGAGCGTGCCTGTCACCGCGAGATGTCCCCATTGGGAGCGCGATGCAGGCCAGGTCACGTGCGCCAGCCGGACCCATGCATAGAAGCAGACAAGCGACAGCGCGTAGCGCATAGCGAGAAACTTGAACGGCGGCGCGAAGGGCATGCCGTAGCGCGCAACGATGAAGCCGGTACTCCATATCAAGACGAACACGACCGGCATCGCTCGCAACCAGCCCGCGCCGCGGGCCGTCATGTTCTCGCGAAAGTCATTTGGCCCGCGCCCTGATCTCCGGAATGGCTTTCTGCAGGTAGTACACCATCGACCAGACCGTAAGCACGGCAGAAATCCAGATCAGCCAGTGACCCCACAACCCGGTGTCGATCAGGCCGAAGAGCCTTCCGTTGAACAGCAGGAACGGTATTGCGACCATCTGCACAACCGTCTTCACCTTGCCGAGCATGTGCACGGCGACGCTTTTTCCCGCCCCTATCTGCGCCATCCACTCGCGCAACGCAGAGATGGCGATCTCACGGCCGATGATGATGAGCGCGACGAACACATCGGCCCTTTGCAGATGTACCAGCACGAGCAGCGAAGCACAGACCAGAAACTTGTCGGCCACGGGATCGAGGAATGCACCGAAAGCCGATGTCTGGTTGAGCTTGCGTGCCAGGTAACCGTCGAGCCAATCGGTCAAGGCGAAGATGATGAACATCACCGTCGCGATCAAGTTGCGCATCGGCTCGGCGATGGGCAAATAGAACACGCCGACGATCAACGGGATCGCGACGATGCGCGTCCAGGTCATGATGGTCGGCAGAGTCCAGAACATCGGTCGATTGTGACGTGGTTCGATGACGGGGTTACGGCGCTTCTTGCAGACCTGTGTCAGTGAAGCGCCCGATAGATCTCTTCGGCCAGGTCCGTCGCAATGCCGTCGACCGACGCGATGTCTTCGACGCTCGCTGCCGCCACACCCCGAATGCCGCCAAAACGTTGCAGCAAACGCGCACGCCTCTTGGGACCGATGCCCGGAATGTCTTCGAGCTGACTGCCGCCCACACGCACCTTGGCGCGCTTGGCACGCATGCCTGTGATGGCGAAGCGATGCGCTTCATCGCGGATTTGCGCGACCAGCATGAGCGCGGCGGAATCGCGGCCCAGGTAGACCTTCTCGCGCCCATCGGCGAACACCAGTTCTTCCAGCCCGACCTTGCGCCCCTCGCCCTTTTCGACACCGACAATCAGCGAAAGTGGAAGCCCCAGCGCGCCGAAGACTTCGCGCGCCATCGACACCTGGCCTTTGCCGCCATCGACCAGCACCAGGTCGGGCATGCGCGCGGCACGGGTTTTGGCGGGCGCATCGGTGCCAGCGCCGCTCGCATCGCCCGCGGTCGGCGCATCCGTCTCTGCCGCCATGACTTCAGCCAGCTTGCTGTAACGACGGTGCAGAACTTGCCTCATGGCGGCGTAGTCGTCGCCCGGCGTGATGCCCTCGATGTTGTAGCGGCGGTATTCGCGGTTCTGCATTGTGTGATGCTCGAACACCACGCACGATGCCTGCGTGGCCTCGCCGGCCGTGTGCGAGATGTCGAAGCACTCGACGCGGAAGTTGTCGAGATCGTCAGGAGCGAGTTCGAGCGCATCGGTCAGTGCCCGCGTCCGCGCTTGCTGGGAGCCTTCTTCGGCCAGCAGGCGCGCCAGCTGCAGGCCGGCATTGGTCTGCGCCATTTCCAGCCAGCGCCGACGCTGCTCGCGCGGCTGGAACACGGCCGTGATCCGCGTGCCCGACTGCTGCGACACCGCCTCGATCAGCTCGCGGCTGACGAGTTCGCTCAACACCAGCGTGGCCGGCACCGGCACGTCGATGTAATGCTGTGCGATGAATGCCTCGAGCACCTGGACCTCGACCGAATCGACGGCAGCAGCCGGTGCGCCCGTATCGGCTACATCGGCTTGCTCGGCTTCGAAGTCATCGCTGTTGATGGCGGCCGCGTCTTCCACATGCACGGGGAAGTAGGGCCGGTCGCCGAGGTGCCGACCACCGCGCACCATCGCCAGGTTGACGCAGGCCTTGCCGCCCTGCACCTTCACCGCCAGGATGTCGACGTCCTTGTCCGAGGCGATCTCGATCGACTGCTGGTGCAACACGCGCGACAGCGCCGACATCTGGTTGCGCAGCTCGGCCGCCTGCTCGAACTCGAGCCGCTCCGCGTGGCTCGTCATGCGGCCTTCGAGCGCAGTCAGCACGAGGTGCGTGTCACCCATCAAAAAGGCTTCGGCGTTGGTCACGTCGTGCGCGTAGTCCTCGGGCGTGATGTTGCCGACGCACGGCCCGGTGCAACGCTTGATCTGATACAGCAGACACGGCCGCGTCCGGTTCGCATACACGGTGTCCTCGCAGGTGCGCAGCTTGAAAACCTTCTGCAGGAGCTGGATCGTTTCTTTCACCGCCCACGCGCTCGGATAGGGCCCGAAGTAGCGATGCTTGCGATCGGTTGCGCCGCGGTAGTAGGCGAGGCGCGGAAACGTGTGCGAAGCGATCTTCAGGTACGGATAGCTCTTGTCGTCGCGAAAGAGAATGTTGTAGCGCGGCTTGAGCGACTTGATCAGGTTGTTTTCGAGCAGCAACGCCTCGGCTTCCGAGCGCACCACGGTCGTCTCCATGCGCACGATCTTCGAGATCATGTGGCCGATGCGCGTGCCGCCGTGGCTCTTCTGGAAGTAGTTGGCGACCCTCTTCTTCAGGTTGCGCGCCTTGCCCACATAGAGCACGGCGCCCGCCGCATCGAAATAGCGGTACACGCCCGGCAATTGCGGCAGGGCCGCCACTTCACTCAACAGTTGATCGGAATGCACGTCTGACATGGCGGCTATTGTGGCGCGGCGGCACGGGCTACATCAGCCATGCCGCGCGTCGGCCCTGACGCTAAAGTGCCCGCATGCAATGGGACATCTTCTGCAAGGTCATCGACAATCACGGCGATCTGGGCGTGTGCTGGCGCCTGTGCTGCCAGCTTGCAATGCGCGGGCAACGTGTCCGCCTGTGGCTTGATGAGCGGTCAGCGCTGCAGTGGATGGCGCCGAAGGGACGCGCCGGCGTAACGGTCATCGACTGGAGTGATCCAGACGCAGTGAAGGCCGCCGCCTCGGACACCTCTTCCGACGTACTGATCGAGGCCTTCGGCTGCGACCCGGCGCCCGAACTGATCGAGCGTTTTGCAAACGCGCAAGACGCCACTGCATTGCCGCAAGGACGCCGGCCGTGGATCAATCTGGAATACCTCTCGGCCGAACCCTATGTCGAGCGTTTGCACAGTCTGCCCTCTCCTGTCTTTCGCGGTCCAGGCGCCGACCTGACCAAGCGCTTCTTCTATCCCGGCTTTACGGCAGGCACTGGCGGGTTGCTGCGTGAACCCGACCTCATGGCCGAACGCACACGATTCGATCGTGCAGCTTGGCTGGCGCAGCGACAGATCGACTGGCATGGCGAACGATTGATTTCTCTCTTCTGCTACGAGCCCCCCGCCCTCGCTGGTCTGCTGAACCAGTTGGCGACCGCGATGGAGCCGACGCGGCTGCTAGTGACTGCCGGCCGTGCGACCTTGGCAGTGCAAGCGTGCCTGTCGAGCAATGCCAAGCATGATGCCGCTTCAACAAGCGAAGGCGCCTTGTCCATCTCCTACCTGCCGCATCTCACGCAGCCAGATTTCGACAGGCTGCTGTGGTCTTGCGACCTCAACTTCGTACGAGGCGAAGACTCCTTCGTGCGCGCCCTCTGGGCCGGCGCGCCCATGGTCTGGCAGATTTATCCGCAGGACGACGACGCGCACCACGTCAAGCTCGGCGCATGGCTCGACTGGCTCGATGCTCCACCGTCGCTGCGAGCGTTTCATAGGACATGGAACGGCTTTGGCGGTGTCGATTCTGGCGAAGCGGCACTGCCCGCACTCGAAGCCGAAGCGCTCGCTGAATGGCAGGCCACGATCAACGCGGCGCGTGACCGCCTCCTCGCACAAGACGACCTCGTCACCCAACTGATGCAGATGTGCGCCGGGAAAAGCTAAAATAGCTGGCTTTGCGGTCAGACCGCCGAACCCGCCGCGGGAACCATGCATCACCAGGTCGCACTGGACAAAGACCGCCACACTGGCTTTCCGATGCACCGAGCGGCCCAACATCCAGAGACCCTGATATGAAAATCGCTCAAGAAATCCGCGCCGGCAACGTGATCATGCACGGCAAGGACCCCATGGTCGTCCTCAAGACCGAATACAGCCGCGGCGGCCGCAATTCCGCCACTGTCCGAATGAAGCTCAAGAGCTTGGTCGCCAACTTCAACACCGAGCAGGTTTTCAAGGCCGACGACAAGATCGACCAGATCGTGCTCGAGAAGAAAGAGTGCACCTACTCGTACTTTGCCGACCCGCTGTACGTCTGCATGGACACCGAGTTCAACCAGTATGAAGTCGAAGCCGAGAACATGGGCGACGCGCTCAACTACCTTGAAGACGGCATGACACTCGAAGTCGTGTTCTACGACGAGAAGGCCATTTCGGTCGAACTGCCGACCAGCGTCGAGCGCGAAATCACCTGGACCGAGCCTGCCGTCAAGGGCGACACGTCGGGCAAGGTGCTCAAGCCGGCCAAGATCTCGACCGGCTTCGAAGTACCGGTGCCGCTCTTCGTGGCGCAAGGCGACAAGATCGAAATCGACACGCGCACCGGCGAATACCGCAAGCGCGTCTGAGCGCTCCTTTAGCGTTTCGCCCGCTGTCGAAAAAGCTCCCTCGGGAGCTTTTTTTATGTCTTACCCGACCTTCTCTCTTGCCCAGTCTCTGACCGTTCCCCAAGCTGCCGAGTGAGCTGGCCCGTATCCTGCTGTGGCCTCTCCTGCAGACGCAGCAAGCACAATCAGCAAGACTCCCGGAGCCAACGCATGAACAACACACACAACCTCCACGACAAACGCCTGGCCGACGCCTGGGCGACGCTGCAAACCCACTCCGACAAGGGCTTGCCGCTCGATCCGGACCCGTCCCGCCTTGCGTTCGCCGACCCGGAATTCCTGTTGCGCCGCGAGACCCGCGGCCTTCGCATGCAGCTGGAGCTGATGAAGCCCGACATCGAGATGCGAGCGCACGGCATCGAGAACACCGTGGTCGTATTCGGCAGCGCGCGCTTTCGGAGCGAAGAAGAATCCGGCGCGCTGATCGCCCAGGCGGAAGCGGCGGGTGACGACGTCGCCGTGGCTCGGCTGCGCCGTCTGGCACGCGGTTCGCACTACTACGAGCAGGCTCGAGCCTTCGGCAAGATGGTCGCGCAGTACAGCAACGACAAGGAACCGGAAGACAAGCTCTTTATCTGCACCGGCGGCGGCCCCGGCATCATGCAGGCCGCCAATCGAGGCTCTTACGAAGGCGGCGGTCTCAACATCGGCCTCGCCATCGCCCTGCCGATGGAAGAGGAACCCAACCCGTACGTCACGCCAGCGCTGAGCTTCAAGTTCCATTACTTCGCGATCCGCAAGATGCACTTCATGATGCGGGCGAAGGCACTGGTCGCGTTCCCCGGCGGCTTCGGCACGCTCGACGAGCTGTTCGAGGTCATCACGCTGGTCCAGACCAAGAAGTCGAAGCCGGTGCCGATCGTGCTGTTCGGCTCCGACTACTGGAAGCAGCTGCTCAACTTTGATTTTCTGGTGGACGAAGGCGTGATCTCGCCCAACGACGTCAAGCTCTTCGAATACGTCGACGCACCCGCCGATGCTTGGCAAGCCATCAAGGCTTTCTACAAGCTCTGAGCCGTCTGTGCCTCCGGTGCCGGTGCTTCGGGCGGCGGCACCTTGAGGCCCCATACAGAGCGCGTGCCGGCAGCCACCACGCCGCCGACGATCCAGAACACGCCCGCCACGCCGATCAAAGCGCCAGCCGCACCAAATAGCATCGGCATCGCCACGCTCGATGCGTTCAGCGTCATCAGGCGCAAGCCGAGTGCCTCGCCGTGACGTGAATGCGGCGTTGTCTGGTGCAGCATGCTCATCACCATCGGCTGCACTGCGCCCAGTGCCAGGCCGAGCGCGACCGAGCAGCAACCCATGCCGAAGGCCGTGGTCATGAATGGATAGACAGCGAACACGAGCGCTGTGACGACGTTCGATACGGTGATCACGCTGCGCTCGCTGGCACGTGATGCAATGGCCGGCAGCACCACGCGCACGACGGCTGCGGCCACCGCGAACGCACCGAGGATCGACCCGATGACCGAGGCACTCAGGCCGCGTTGGTGACCGAGAAGCGGCAGCACGAATGTGTGGACGTCCCACGACGCGGACTGCAGCCAATTGACGAACAACAGCCGACGGAACATCGGCTCCGACAACAGATCCCAGGCGCGCGGCTTCGTTGCGCCGAGGACCGACGGCGGCATCGGCAGGTCGCGTGCACTGCGCGCCAGCCACCAGCAGGCGAGCGGCAGCAGCGCCAGCAGTCCGAATGCCACACGGTAGCCGACGATGTCGCCGGGCGCGCCGCCCGCATGGTCGATCAGCAGACCGACGGCGAACGGACCGACAAAATTGGCGGCAGCCGGCGCGATGGCCAGCCAGCTGAAAACCTGCTTCAACTGAGCCGGACTTTGTGCAGCGCGGCCGACGTGTCGTTGCAATGCGATCACTGCGATGCCGGTTGCGCCACCGGTGAGAAGTGCGGCGACGCACAACGCCGGAAAGACCGGAAACGCCGCACACAAAGCAGCGCCCAGTGCCGCAGAGACAACAGCGATCAAGAGAGGCTTGCGCAAGCCATGCCGGTCTGCGAAACGCCCGGCCGGCAGCGCCAGAAAAACCTGCGTCAGCGCGAACAGCGCCAGCATGACGCCGACGGCCGCCGGGCTATAGCCCTGCTGCAGCGCGAGCAGCGGTGCGGCGAGACGCGTGCCGGTCATCACGGCATGCAGGCAGACCTGCGCCAGGATCAGGCGCAGCAGTTCAGCTGTCACGGCGTCTCATCATCTCCCTCGAGGGCCGGTGGCAGCAGCACCTGCGCCTGGGCTTCAGGCAACGCCTCTACCTGGCGCAGCGCGCGGTGCATGACATTGCTGCGCGTCTGCGCCTGGTCCAGCGTGTTGAGCACCGTCTGCGCCTGGTTCTTGACGCGCGCGAGCACATCGCCGAACTTGCCGAACTCGGCTTTGACCGCGCCGAGCACCTGCCACACCTCGCTGGAACGCTTTTCGAGCGCCAGCGTACGGAATCCCATCTGCAGCGAATTGAGGATGGCGAGCAAAGTCGTCGGACCCGCCAGCGTGATGCGATGCTTGCGCTGCAGCCCCTGCATGAGGTCAGGGCGGCGCAGCACCTCGGCATACAGCCCCTCGGTCGGCAAAAAGAGGATCGCGAAGTCGGTGGTGTGCGGCGGCGCGATGTACTTTTCTTCGATGGCCTTCGCCTCCAGCCAGATGCGTGCCTCCAAGGCACGGCCAGCCAGTTCTGCGGCGATCGGGTCGGCGCGCTGCTGCGCGTCGAGCAGGCGCTCATAGTCTTCGTTGGGAAACTTGGCATCGATCGGCAACCACAGCGCGTCTCCTTCTGCGGTGCGGCCCGGCAGCCGGATGGCGAAGTCCACCGTATGACGCGCACCGGGACGCGTCACGACCTGCGCGGCGTACTGGTCGACAGTGAACACCTGTTCCAGCAGCGCACCCAGTTGCGCCTCGCCGAAGATGCCGCGCGTCTTGACGTTGGTGAGCAAGTGCTTGAGATCGCCCACGCCCTGCGCCAGCGTCTGCATTTCGCCCAGACCCTTGTGCACCTGTTCGAGTCGGTCGGCCACCTGCTTGAAGCTTTCGCCGAGGCGCGCCTCCAGCGTGCTTTGCAGCTTCTCGTCGACGGTCTTGCGCATCTCTTCGAGCTTGGCGGTATTGCTCTGCTGAAGCTGCGCGAGCTGCGTTTCCATGGTGGTGCGCACCTCGGCCAAGCGCCGTGCGTTCGATTCCGAGAGGCCTTGCAACTGCGTGTTGAGCGTGTCGGCCAGGGTCTTTTGCAGCATTGCCAATTGCTGGCCGAACGCGTCGATCTGCGCGTTCTGCGTGCGGGTCGATTCGGCACCCTGCTGAAGCAAAGCATGCTGGAACGTCGCGAAGACCTGTGCCGTTTCCTGCCGCGTGCCACGCGCGTTCTCGCCGATCTCTCGGCGTAACTCGCGCTCGATGCGCTCGTTGCCAGCGCCGAGCGTCGCGATCAGTTCGGTGTGATCCTGCTTGGGCGCACGACGTGCCAGCAACCAGACGAGGAGCACCAGCTCGACAGCCGCCAGCACCATCGACACGAGAAGGATCAATGGGAAATCGAATGGCATGTCGACGGTTTATGTTCCTGCCGGGGCCAGGGGTGTGACTGGCGTCACCGGCCCCTTGCCCTCGAAGAACGCGATCAGGTTGTCCGCTGCCAATTCGGCCATGGCACGCCGCGTCGGTACCGTCGCACTGGCGATGTGCGGGGTCAGCACGACATTCGGCACGGTGAGCAGATCGGGATGCACTTCGGGCTCGCCTTCGAACACGTCGAGGCCCGCCGCGGCGATGCGCTTGTCGCGCAATGCAGCAGCCAGCGCCGCATCGTCGACGATGCCGCCGCGTGCGATGTTGACCAGCGTGGCGGTCGGCTTCATCAGCGCAAGTTCAGCGGCACCGATGGTGTGATGCGACGCTGGTGTGTAAGGCACCACCAGCACCACGTGATCGGCGGTCTTCAGCAATTCTTCCTTGCCCACATAGCTGGCCTTGCACTCGGCTTCGAGTGCAGCGTCGAGCCGCGAACGGTTGTGATAGATCACCTTCATGCCGAAGCCGTGCGCACCGCGTTTGGCGATGCCCTGTCCGATGCGACCCATGCCGATGATGCCGAGCGTGGCGCCATGGATGTCGGAGCCCGAAAACATGTCGTAGGCCCACTTCGTCCACTTGCCGGCGCGCAAGTAGTGCTCGCTCTCGGCGATGCGGCGCGCAGTGGCCATCAGCAGCGCGAAGCCGAAGTCGGCGGTGGTTTCGGTCAGCACGTCGGGTGCATTGGTGCCCGTGACGCCGCGAGAGACCATGGCCTCGATATCGAAGTTGTTGTAGCCGACGGCCATGTTGGCGCAGATCTTCAGCTCGGGGCAAGCGTCGAGCAACTCGCCATCGATGCGCTCGCTGCCGGTGGTGAACACGCCGGCTTTGCCCTTGAGTTTGTCGATAAGCCGGGCTTTCGACCACACGTCGTCGGCCTGATTGGATTCGACGTCGAAGTGCTGCGACAGGCGATCGATGGTCTCGGGAAATATGGCTCGCGCGATCAGGATTTTTGGTTTGCTCATGGTGATCCTTTCAGTGGACGTTCAGCGAAAAAACAGGAACGTGCAGACGACAAAAAGCGGCAGCAAGATGGTGCACGACCACGCGATGTAGCCGAAGAAGCCCGGCATGCGCACGCCCCGGCTCTCGGCGATGGCCTTGACCATCAAGTTCGGTGCATTCCCGATGTAGCTGACCGCCCCCATGAACACCGCGCCAGCCGAGATGGCGGCCAGGGTCGATGCGCGTGCGGTCATCAGCACGTCCGCGTCGCCGCCGGCGGTGTTGAAAAAGACAAGGTAGGTGGGTGCGTTGTCAAGAAACGCGCTCAGCAAACCGGTGGCCCAGAAATACATCGGCGGGTTCGGTTCACCACCGGGCAGCGTGACGGCTGCGACCACCGCGGCGAACGGCCCAGCCGCCCCTGCCTTGAGCATCATGATGACCGGCGCGATGGTCACGAAGATGCCGGCGAAGAGCTTGGCCACTTCGCGCATCGGCTCCCACTCGAACTGGTTGGCAGCGTGAACCGGGGCGGCGGTGAGCTTGAGCGAAATCAGCGTCAGCACCACCAGGCCCACATCGCGCACCAGTCCCGGCAGCCCGACCGACGTGCCGTACACATCGAACACCATGTCCGACTTCCACAGGCCGCTCATCAACACCAATCCGATCACGCCGGCCAGCAAAATGAAGTTGACGCCACCGTCGATGCCGATGCGCCCGGTGTCGGGCGTCGGGTCTTGCGGCAGCACGCCTTCTTTGCGGTACCAATGGCGGTCTAGCAAATAGAAGATGGCGAGCAACGCGGCGACCAGCAGCAGTGTCTCGGGCAGGATGTTGCGCGCAGTCCAGAAGAAATCCACGCCTTTCAAAAAGCCGAGGAACAGCGGCGGATCGCCCAGCGGCGTCAGCGAGCCACCGATGTTCGACACGATGAAGATAAAGAACACCACCGTATGCACTTTGTGCACCCGGTTGTCGTTGGCGCGGATCAGCGGACGTATCAACAACATCGAAGCGCCGGTGGTGCCCATGACGCTCGCCAGCAGCCCGCCGATAGCAAGGATGGCCGTGTTGGTCCGCGGGTCGCCGTGCAGATTGCCGCTGATATGAATGCCGCCCGATACCGTGAACAGCGCGACCAGCAACAGGATGAACGGAACGTACTCAGCGAGCAATGCATGCACAAGCTCATGCGCAGCCGACGAGGAGCCGAACACGGCCATCAACGGCAACAGAAACGAAAGCGCCCAACCCAACGCCACCTTGCCGTAATGCCCGTGCCAGAAGTGCGGCGCAATGAGTGGCAGCAATGCGATCGACAGCAGCAACCCGGCAAAGGGCAGCGCCCACATCACGGACAGCGTGGCTCCTTCCATCAGCGCTGTCCCGTCGTGCGGGCCGTCACGCGGGCTGCTCGATCTCAAACACCTGGCGCAGGTAGGCCAGATATTTCTCGTCTTCGCACATGTTCTTGGATGGTGTGTCCGACAGCTTGGCAACCGGCTGGTCATTGCAGCGGATCATCTTGATCACGATCTGCAGCGGCTCGTAGCCGAGGTCGTTTGTCAGGTTGGTGCCGATGCCGAAGGCGAGCAGGCACCGCCCGCGAAACTGCTGGTAGAGCTCGATGGTGCGCGGCACCGTGAGTCCGTCGCTGAAGATGAGCGTCTTGGTGCGCGGGTCGACACGGTTGGCCGTGTAGTGCGCCAGCATGCGCTCGCCCCACTGGAACGGGTCGCCGCTGTCGTGTCGCGAACCGTCGAACAGCTTGCAGAACAGCAGGTCGAAGTCGCGCAGGAAGGCGCTCATGCCATACACATCGGACAGTGCAATGCCGAGGTCGCCGCGGTATTCGCGCCCCCACATTTCGAAGCCGAAGACCTGGCTGTCGCGCAGCCGCGGGCCGAGCGCCTGACACGCCTGCAGGTACTCGTGCGCCATGGTCCCGAGCGGGATCAGGCCGAGCTTCATCGCGAAGAGGACATTGCTGGTGCCGGCGAACTGCGGCGGCTCGCCGGTGATTCTGGCGGGCACCAGTACCGGACCGAGCTTGGAGCTCAGCGTGCGCAACACCTCTTCATGCCATTCCTTGGAGAAGCGTCGGCGCGTGCCGTAGTCGGCGATCTTCAGATCGACCAGACCCTCGCCCTGCAGTTGCTCGATCTTGTTCTCCAGCCGGCGCCGCCCCTCGTCAACATCAGCCTGCGGCTGGGTGTTGCGAAAGTAGACCTCGTTGACGATGGCCAGCACCGGGACCTCGAACAGGATCGTGTGCAGCCACGGCCCCTTGATGCTGATCTCCAGTTCGCCCGACGGCTGCGGGACGATGTCGATGTACTTCTCATTGAGCTTGAACAGTCCGAGGAAGTCGACGAAGTCGCTTTTGATGTAGCGCATCGAACGCAAGTAGTCGAGCTCGGCGTCGAGAAACTGCAGGGAGCACAGCGAGCGCACTTCATCGCGAATCTCGTCGGCAAAGCGAGCCAGATCGACGCCGGGGTTGCGGCACTTGAAGCGGTATTCGACCTGCGCCCCAGGAAAGTGGTGCAGAACGACTTGCATCATCGTGAACTTGTAGAGGTCGGTGTCCAGCAGGCTTTGAATGATCATGGTGCAGCGCGTGTGTCTCTCTTCAAGGTGCAAGGCTTTGCGACTGGGCGTCGACGATGACGTCGCTAGGGGTGGCTCGATTATCACGGGGCGCGTCGGCATGTGCCTACGGTCGGTTGCCGGGGCGTCCTACCGGCTCGCAACCATGACGCTACGTACATTTTCTCCACGGCAACAAGGCACGCCGGACCATCCAAACCGAAGGAGAGAGTCATGAACAAAGACACCGTTGAAGGCAACTGGAAACAGCTCAAGGGCAAGCTCAAGGAGCAGTGGGGCAAGCTGACCGACGACGATTTCGACGTCATCGCCGGCAAGCGCGACCAGCTGCTCGGACGCATCCAGGAGCGTCACGGCATCAGCCGCGACGAGGCCGAAAAGCAGGTCAAGGATTGGGAGGGCCGCGATGGCCGTACGCCTGACGCACTCTGGTTCGAAAAAGTCTGAACCGCTGAATCTTCAATTTATCAACTCAACGAGGGAAACTCTCATGAAAAAACATCTGCTCATGCTGGCACTCGCATCGTCTTGCTTCGTGATGACGCACGCCAGTGCCATGACAAAGGACGAGTACAAAGTCGCCAAGCAAAAAATCGAATCCGACTACAAGGTCGCCAAGGCGCAATGCGACACGATGAAGGACAACGCCAAGGACGTGTGCATGAAGGAAGCCAAGGGCACGGAGAACGTCGCCAAGGCTGACCTCGAGCAGCAATACAAGCCGAGCGACAGCCATGCTCGCAAGGTCGCTGAAGAAAAGGCCACGATGACCTACGACGTCGCCAAGGAAAAGTGCGACGACCAGAAGGGCGACGCCAAGAGTGCATGCGTGAACCAGGCCAAGGCCGATCACGACAAGTCCAAGGCCGACATGAAGGCGATGAAGAAAGGCTGATCCAGCGGTCGTCCTTTGGGACGGCTTTTTGGCGATCAGCAAGAAAAAGGCGCTTAGTGCGCCGTTTTTTATTCCGCTCGGAGTTCTTCGACAACGCGCCGCAACGCCTCGGGCAAGGGCATGGGCCTCTGCGTCGAGCGGTCAACATACACATGCACCAGGTGCCCTTGTGCTGCAGCCATCTCGGCGCCCCGGGCGAACAGTGCGATCTCGTATCGAACACTGGAACTGCCGGCCTGTGCGACACGCAGGCCAGCTTCCACCGTTTGCGGAAACGCCAGCGGCGCGAAATAGTTGCATTGCGTCTCCACAACGAAGCCGATGATCTGGCCCGCGTGAATGTCCAGTACGCCGCGCTCGATGAGCTCCCCATTGACCACGGTGTCGAACCAGCCGTAGTACACGACGTTGTTCACGTGGCCGTACATGTCGTTGTCGGCCCAACGCGTGGGGATGGCCCTGAAAGTGCGGTAGGCGCTGCGACTCTGAGGTTGGGGACGGGCAATGACAGGAGGCAGTGGACGTTCGCTCATGGCACCGAATTCTGCCAGCCACTGCATCGGCAGGCGTTTTAGAAAGCCTGTTCTAAATTGCTGCACAGCAGCAAAAAACGCTTGAAAGCTTGAGTCAGCTGCCTATACTTCAGTCCATGCTGCACCGCAACATAGACGGCTCGGCAACGTACCAAGCACCCCTTTTCAACACTACTGGAGATCATCATGGCCCTCAACGCTGACCAACTCATCGCTTCGCAAAAAGCTTCGCTCGAAACCCTGTTCGGCCTGACCACCAAGGCATTCGAAGGCGTCGAGAAGCTGGTCGAACTGAACGTGACCGCCTCAAAGGCAGCACTGACCGAAGCTGCTGGCACCGCCAAAGCCGTGATGGGCGTCAAGGACGCGCAAGAACTTTTGGCTCTGCAAGCCAGCCTGTTCCAGCCTCTCGCCGAAAAGACCGCTGCCTACAGCCGTCACCTGTACGACATCGCTCAGGGCACCAGCGCCGAATTCACCAAGGCATTCGAAGCCAAGGCCGCCGAAACGCAAGCCACCATCGTCGGCATGGTCGACAGCGCTTCGAAGAACGCACCTGCAGGCTCTGAAACCGCCGTCGCCATGATGAAAAGCGCTGTGGCTGCCGCCAACAACGCATTCGAATCGGTGCAGAAGGCTGTCAAGCAAGCTTCCGACGTTGCCGAAGCAAACTTCACGGCCGTGTCGACGCAAGCCGTCAACGCTGCCAAGACCGCTACCGCCAAGACCAAGCGTTAATTCACAAGTTGTCTCCTTGGGTCCTCACGGATCCAATTCAGGGCCCTGTTTTCGGACAGGGCCCCTTTTTTTGTCCGATCGCTTTTGTGCACCCTGCAGGCGGCGTCTTCGATAATGCGACCCTCACTATTTGGAGATACGCATGCAGATCGAAGGCAAGGTTTTCATCGTCACCGGCGGCGCGTCGGGGTTGGGCGAGGGCACGGCGCGGATGCTGGCCGCCAACGGTGCCAAGGTCGTGATCGCCGACATGCAGGACAAGGGTGAAGCGGTCGCACAAGACATCGGCGGCGTGTTCGTCAAGTGCGACGTGAGTAAGGAAGCCGACGGGCAAGCCGCTGTTGCTGCCGCGCTCAAGCTCGGCAAGCTTTTCGGCCTCGTCAACTGCGCCGGCATCGCGCCGGCCGAAAAAACGGTGGGCAAGAACGGCGCGCACGCGCTGGCTGTTTTCAGTAAGACGGTGACGGTGAACCTCATCGGTAGCTTCAACATGATCCGCCTCGCGGCCGAAGCCATGGCCAAGAACGAGCCCGAGTCGACCGGCGAGCGCGGAGTGTTGATCTCGACGGCTTCCGTGGCCGCCTACGATGGGCAAATGGGCCAGGCCGCCTACGCTGCGTCGAAGGGCGGCGTGGTCGGCATGACACTCCCGATCGCGCGCGATCTTGCGCGCAACGGCATCCGCAACATGACGATCGCTCCCGGCATCTTCGGCACACCAATGCTGTTCGGCATGCCGCAAGACCTGCAGGATGCGCTGGCCGCCAGCGTGCCGTTTCCGTCGCGCCTCGGCACGCCGGAGGACTACGCCAAGCTCGCGAAGCACATCATCGAAAACGACATGCTCAACGGCGAAGTGATTCGCCTCGACGGGGCGATCCGGCTTCCGCCGCGGTAAGTGCCTCGCCCATGACTGTCCGCGTCAAGCGTCGTCTCCAACGCCGATGCGGCCTTCGATCGGCTCGGTGCTTCCGGTGCGCTCCAGCCGTTCATATTGCGAGATGACCTGGGCGCCGAAGAGCACCAGCGTCGCAGCGATTTCCAGGCTCAGAAGCACCACGATGGCCGTCGTCAGCGAGCCGTACACGACATTGACTTGCGACAGCGACGAAAAGTACCAGACCAGGATGCGTCGCGTGACTTCCCACAGCAATGCCGCAGTGATGCCGCCCAGCAGCGCGTGGTGCAGCGACAGCCGTCCGACCGGCATCACCAGATAGAGCGAGGTCAGCATGAAGATCTCGCCGCCGAGGCCAAGCAAGTACAGCAGCACGCCCGACACACCTGAGAGCGACCAGCTGCGCCCGAACAGGTCGACGCTCGATTGCCCGATGAGCTGCAGCGCGCCCGACACCAGCGTGACCAGCAGCAGCCCGACGCACAGGCACAGGATGTAGACGTAGGGCATGACCACCGACAACAGCGCATGGCGCCGATGAGTCGATTTTCGGTGATGGAAGATCACTGCCATCGCCGCTTCGAGCACAGTGAAGGCCAGCGAGCTGAAGAAGATCATCGTCACCAGCAGCACCGGCCCAAGCACGTCACGATGGTCGAGAAAATTCGACAGCTCCTGCACGACGGCCTTCGACTGGCCCGGCAGCAGCCATTCGAGATAGCGGCCGATCGTCATGAGCAACTCGCGCTGATCTATGAAATGCGACAGCGCGATGACGCTGACGATCAGGAGAGGGACGATCGACAACAGCGCGTAATAGGCGACCGCGCCCGCGAGCAGCAAGCCCTGGTTGGCGCGAAAAGCCTTGAGCGCGTCCCAGATGAAACGGAACGGATGGCGCAGCAGCGGCGCCGCATGACGGACTGCTTGTTGTAAAGGGCGAGGGGTCATGAGGCGGGGATGAACCGGATGAAGAAGTATGCCGGCTGAGCGCGGGGCCGCGAGCGCATGCGTATGATTTGGCGCTCCCGTCCCACATGACCATCCCCGCCTCTTTCATCCAGGAACTCATCGCACGGGCGGACGTGGTGGAGATCGTCGGACGCTATGTGCAGTTGAAGAAGGCCGGCGCCAATTTCATGGGGCTGTGTCCGTTCCACGGCGAAAAATCACCCTCGTTTTCAGTGAGCCCGACCAAGCAGTTCTATCACTGCTTCGGCTGCGGAGTGCATGGTAACGCGATCGGTTTTCTGATGGAACACGCTGGCATGGGCTTCGTTGAAGCGGTGCACGATCTGGCCGGCCAATACGGCCTGCAGGTGCCTGAAGACGATGCCTCGCCGGAGGAGCGCGCCCGCGCCGCCGGGCAGCGCCAAAAGCAGGCGACTTTGTTCGACGTGCTCGAAAAAGCCGGCGAGGCCTACCGCAAGCATTTGCGCAATGCACCGGGCGCCATCGACTACCTGAAGCGCCGCGGCGTCTCTGGCGAGGTCGCCAAACAGTTCGGCATCGGCTATGCGCCGGCCGGCTGGCGCGCGCTGGCCAGCGTCTTCCCCAACTACGACGATCCGTTGCTCGCAGAGAGCGGGTTGGTCATCGTCAGCGAAGGCACGCAAGGCGTGAACGCGGAGCAGGCCAGCGAAGGCGAAGCGCGACGCTACGACCGCTTTCGCGACCGCGTGATGTTCCCGATTCGCAACGTCAAAGGCGAGTGCATCGGCTTCGGCGGACGCGTGCTGGGCGACGAAAAACCCAAATACCTCAACTCGCCCGAGACGCCGGTATTCAGCAAAGGCCGCGAGCTCTACGGCTTGTACGAAGCACGCGCAGCCTTCCGGGAGCGCGGCTTCGCGCTGGTGACCGAGGGCTACATGGACGTGGTTGCGCTGGCGCAATTGGGCTTTCCGAACGCCGTCGCCACGCTCGGTACGGCCTGCACGCCGGAGCACGTGCAAAAGCTTTTTCGCTTTACCGAATCGGTCGTATTCAGCTTCGACGGCGACGCGGCCGGCCGGCGCGCAGCGCGCAAGGCGCTCGACGCTGCGCTGCCATATGCGAACGATGTCAGGAGCATGAAGTTCCTGTTCTTGCCGGCCGAGCACGACCCCGACAGCTTCATTCGCGAGTTCGGCGCCGACGCTTTTGCTCGCTTCATCGACGACGCGACACCCTTGTCGCGCTTCATGCTCGAAGCCACGCGCGAAGGTTGCGACCTGGCAACCGCCGAAGGGCGCGCTCACATGACCAGCAACGTGCGACCGCTGTGGGGCGCCCTGCCCGACGGCGCCTTCAAGCGCCAGTTGCTGGGCGACATTGCAGGCATGGTTCAGATGGGCGTCGAGGCGCTGAACGAACTTTGGGGTTCGACGGCAGGGCCTCGAAATGCGCCGCCATCCGCGTCCGCGCCGACAAGTCGTTACAGAAACGACGGCGACCGAACCGCATCCGATGGTCGATATGGCGGCAAGCCATCGCAAAGTCGGCCGCCGAGCCGCGGGCGCGTGCTGCCGCTCACCCGCCCCGACCTGGCGGTGCGGCTGCTGCTTTCGAACATGACCGAATGGGAAGGCCTCTCGCATGAACAGCACGCCATGCTGTGCGACCTGCCCGGTGAACACGGCCGTTTGTTTGCGTGGCTCGACAGCCAACTGCACGAGCACGGAGCTCAGCCGTGGGCGGCGTTGCGCGAAGGCCTGCGCGAGCAGCCGTTCGAGGGGCTGGCGACGCGGCTCATGACAGCCCCCGACGGCGGCCCGATCGGCGATCCCGAGGGAGACCAGGCGGCCGATGCAGCGCGCGAACTGCGCAGCGTGCTCGACTTCATGCTGGACGATCGGCTAAAAGCGCAGCAGAGCGAGGCGATCGCGGCGGTCGGCACCGACCCGCAGGCGCTGGAGCGCTACAAAGCGCTCGAATCGCGCCGGCTGACGCTGCGCGCTCGCCTGAAAAGCAACACAGACACTGCTTGAAAAAAGTGCAGCGCGCTATAATGTCAGGCTTCGCTATCAGCGAATTCGGCAAGAGCGACAGCAGCACCTCCGGTCCGGCCCCATGCGCAATGCACTCCCCTAGCGGGAACGGGCCAATACACCGCAAGGACTGCACACCAAATGTTCGCCCGACATCTTGCCGGTGTGCTTAGTTAGTTTGGCCCATGAGGATTCATTTCCTCTGTGCCCCCTTGTATGCCTGCACCGGGTCTGTGGTGCGCGTGTGATTCCGCTTGTTAATTCTTGATGTTCGAGGTTGTATGCCCAGTTCAAAGAAGCCTGCCGTGTCCGCCAGCCACCCCGCTGCTAAAAAACCGTTGAAGGCGACCATTGCACCCTCAAGTGCAAAGGTAACCAAAGCGGGTGCCGCCGCCTCAAAGCCGGCTGCCGCAACGAAAGTGAAAACAGTGCCCACGACCAAATCGAATCCTTCCGCCGACCTGAAGAAGCCCGCTGCAACCGCCGTAGCTGCGACGCCAGCCGCACCCGCTCCAAAGAAAGTGGGCCGTCCGCCCAAGGCAGCCGCTGCTTCAGGCGCGGCTGCACCCGCTGCCACCGGCGCCAAGCGCGGCCGAAAGCCCAAGGCTGGCAACGAAGCACCCACGAGCGACGTCGACCTGTCGGACATAGAGGACGATCTGGCCGGTGAACCCGTCGTGACGTCGACCGAAGAAAAGGTCAAGCCACTGCGCATGAAGATCAGCAAGGCGAAAGAACGCGCCTTGATGAAGGAGTTCGGCCTCGACGAGACCGTGCTGTCTGAAGAAGACCTGGCCAAGCGCCGGTCGCGCCTCAAGACCCTGATCACGCTCGGCAAGACCCGCGGCTATCTGACGCACGGAGAAATCTCCGACCACTTGCCCGACAAGCTGGTCGACGCCGAAACGATGGAAGTCGTGGTCACCATGCTCAACGACATGGGCGTGGCCGTTTACGAGCAGACACCCGATGCCGAAACGCTGCTGCTGAACAACACGGCGCCGACTGCCGCGACCGTCGAAGAAGCCGAAGAAGAAGCGGAAGCTGCCCTTTCGACCGTCGACAGCGAATTCGGCCGCACGACCGACCCTGTTCGCATGTACATGCGCGAAATGGGCACCGTCGAACTGCTGACGCGTGAAGGCGAAATCGAAATCGCCAAGCGCATCGAAGGTGGCTTGATGGCGATGATGGAAGCGATCTCCGCATCGCCCGCCACCATCGCCGAAATCCTGCGGCTGGCCAACGAAATTCGTGCCGGCGTGGGCAAGGCCGTCATCACCACCTTCGTCGACGGTTTCTCGAACCCCAACGAAGCCGACGACTATGTGGCCGAAGAAGACTTCGACGAGTTCGACGCTGAAGACGACGACGACGGCAAAGGCGGCTCCAAGGCGCTGACCAAGAAGCTCGAAGAACTCAAGCGCGATGCGCTCGAACGCTTCGACCGCATGGCCACGATGTTCGAAAAGATCCACAAGATCTACGAAAAAGAAGGCTACGGCACGCCGTCGTATGTCAAGGCGCAAGCGGCCCTGAGCGAAGAGCTTATGACCATCCGCTTCACCGCAAAGACGATCGAAAAGCTGTGCGACATGGTGCGCAGCCAGGTCGACGATGTGCGGAAGAAAGAGCGCGAGCTGCGCCGCATCATCGTGGACAAGTGCGGCTTTCCGCAGGACGACTTCATTCGCGACTTCAGCGGCTACGACAAGAACGGCAACCGCGTCGCCTCCCACCTGCTGAACCAGAAATGGGTCGAAAAGCAGGCGGCATCCGGCAAGCCATGGAGCGTGGTGCTCGCGCGCAACATCCCACCGGTGCAGGAACTGCAGCAAAAGCTCGCCGACATCCAGGCGCGCGTCGTGGTGCCGTTGCCTGAGCTGAAGGACATCAACAAGCGCATGAACGAGGGCGAATATTCGTCGCGCGCCGCCAAGAAGGAAATGATCGAAGCCAACTTGCGCCTTGTGATTTCCATCGCCAAGAAGTACACCAACCGCGGCCTGCAATTCCTCGACTTGATCCAGGAAGGCAACATCGGTTTGATGAAGGCGGTCGACAAGTTCGAATACCGTCGCGGCTACAAATTCTCGACGTACGCGACCTGGTGGATTCGTCAGGCCATCACGCGATCGATCGCCGATCAGGCCCGCACCATCCGTATTCCGGTGCACATGATCGAGACGATCAACAAGATGAACCGCATCAGCCGGCAGCATCTGCAGGAGTTCGGATTCGAGCCCGATGCATCCATCCTGGCCGCCAAGATGGAGATCCCGGAAGACAAGATCCGCAAGATCATGAAGATCGCCAAAGAGCCGATCTCCATGGAAACGCCGATCGGCGACGACGACGATTCGCACCTGGGCGACTTCATCGAGGACAGCAGCAACACGGCGCCGATCGAGGCTGCCATGCAGGCTGGCCTGCGCGACGTGGTCAAGGACATCCTCGACTCGCTGACGCCACGCGAAGCCAAGGTGTTGCGCATGCGCTTCGGCATCGAGATGAGCACCGATCACACGCTCGAAGAAGTCGGCAAGCAGTTCGACGTGACGCGTGAGCGGATTCGCCAGATCGAAGCGAAGGCGTTGCGGAAGTTGAAGCACCCGAGCCGTTCGGACAAGCTGCGTTCGTTCATCGACACGCTCTGACCCCGCGGATCCCGTTACAAGGATCTCGAGCCAAAGCGCCCGCTGCGCCCTTCACAGGGTGCCGGGCGCTTTTTTTATCGCACGACAACAAAGAGAGACAAGCATGAATCCGGACGCCGCCAAACTCTGGCAAGCCCCCCGATGGGCGCTTGCCGCGCTGCTGGCTGTGCTCGGCATGGTTGGGCCGTTTTCGATCGACACCTACATCCCGGCGTTCTCGGGCATCGCGCAATCGATCGGGGCGACGCCTGTCGAGATGCAGCAGACGCTGTCGGCGTACCTCTTCGGCTTCGCCTTCATGAACCTGTTCCACGGTGCGCTGTCGGACAGCTTCGGGCGTCGGCCGGTCGTGCTGTGGGGTATGGCGGTGTTCACGCTCGCGTCGCTCGGCTGTGCGCTGTCGCAGAATATCGGCCAGCTCGTGCTGTTCCGCGCGCTGCAGGGCCTGTCGACCGGTGCCGGCATCGTGGTGTCGCGTGCGGTGATTCGCGACATGTTCCCGCCCGCCGAGGCGCAACGCGTCATGTCGCAGGTCACGATCTATTTCGGCGTCGCGCCGGCCATTGCGCCCATCGTCGGCGGCTTTTTGTTCGTGCACCTGGGTTGGCACAGCGTGTTCTGGTTTCTGGTGGCGGTAGGCTGCGTACTGTTTACCGCCAACTACAAGTTGCTACCCGAGACGCTGCACGTAAGTCATCGGCAGCCATTCGAGTTCAAGCACCTGATGCGCGGTTATTGGGACTTGTGCTCTGACCCGCGCTTTCTGCTGCTTGCGCTGGCCAGCGGCGTGCCGTTCAACGGCATGTTTCTTTACGTGCTCGCTGCACCGGCTTTTCTAGGTGACCATTTGCAGCTCGCGCCGACGCAGTTCTTCTGGTTCTTCCTGCTGACCATCGGCGGCATCATGTCGGGCGCATGGGTCAGCGGCCGTATGGCCGGCAAGGTCACACCCAAAAGGCAGATTCGCGACGGCTTCCTGATCATGCTGGTGACGTCGATCGTCAACGTGGCGGCCAACGCCGTCTTTGCGCCGCACGCGGCCTGGTCGCTGTGGCCGATCGCCTTCTTCGCGTTCGGCTGGGCACTGATGGTGCCGGTCGTCACGCTGCTGGTGCTCGACCTGCATCCCGAACGCCGCGGCATGGCGTCGTCACTGCAGGCCGTGATCGGCTCGACTGCCAACGGCATCGTCGCTGGCGTGATCGCGCCGCTCGTCATGCACTCGCCATTGGCGCTTGCGGTGACGTCGATCCTGATGCTGTCCATCGGGCTCGTGGCGTGGGTCTGGCTGCATGGCCGCTGGCCGGAGATCGGCCGGCGCATCGCGGTCTGAACAGACTGACCAAGGCGCAGGCAAGTCACCCGCGCCTGGACGACGGCGTGAAGCGCGGGCCTTCGGCCTTCATCCACTTTTCCAGCGCTTCCGCGAAGCCTGCAGACGCCGGTGACGTCACGCGGCGCAGCGGCCGGTACAGGCAGACGTGGCGCATGACTTCGGGTGCAGTCACACGACGCATCACCAAACCCCAGCGCTCACCCGCCCACACGCCGACATAGGCCGGTGACAGCGTCGCTGCCAAGCCCGCCGCGGCAATGCCGAGCGCAGTCGAGATGTTATCGACCACGTCGATTGGCGTGATGCGCTCGTCTTCCGGCAGACCGAGCCGCATCTGCGCCACGCTGCGTTCATGGTCGCGGCCAGCGGTAACGAGCGCATGCGCGCGCAGGTCGCGCCAGCGCAGCGTGCGCTTGGTGGCGAGCGGGTGGTCCGGCGCACACCACAACACCCAGGGACTTTCGAACAGCGGCACGCGCTGCACGTCGTCGCCGGTCGGCCTGTCAGGACCGATCGCCAGATCGACATCACCGCTCGCGACCATCTCGACGAGTTGCTCGACCGCGGCATCTCGAATGCGGACTACGACCTTGGGCCGCAGCCCTGCGTAGTCGCGGATCGCGCGCGGCAGCATGGCGCTCGCGATGACCATCGGCGCCGCCACGCGCACCAGGCCGGCGGCGCGATTGCGCAGATCGGCGGCCGCGGCTTCTGCCAAGCGAAGGTGCTTGAGCACGGGTTCGATGGCGCCGAGAAACTCCTTGCCTGCTGCGGTCAGCGCGACGCGGCGCGTGCTGCGCTCGAACAACTTGAAGCCGGCAGACGACTCGAGTTCGACGACGAGTTGACTCACTGCCGATGGCGTGAGCGCCAGTCGATCGGCCGCGGCAGTAAAGCTGAGCGTGTCGGAAACGGTGGTGAATGCGTCGAGTTGGCGCAGTGTGTAGCGGGGCAATGGCATCGTTCGATTATCCAGCCCAGCTACGCAATCGACCCAAAAGCATCGATTGTCTTCATGGCCGCTAGCAGGGAGACTTGCGACCGTTACAACGAACGAGAGACAACGCAATGCTCGACCACGCGACACACAAGACGCTCGCGCTCGCGCTGCACGAATCCGAACGCAACCGCGTGCAGGTCGAACATTTCTCCAAACGCTATCCGGCGATGGAGATCGCAGACAGCTACGCCATACAAAGGGAATGGGTCGCCCTCAAGCTGGCCGAAGGTCGCACCATCAAGGGCCACAAGATCGGCCTTACATCGCGCGCGATGCAGGTGTCTTCGAACATCACCGAGCCGGATTACGGCGCGTTGCTCGACGACATGTTCTTTCGCGAGGGTGCCGACATTCCGGCCGCACGATTCATTCTTCCGCGCGTCGAGGTCGAGCTCGCCTTCATGTTGCAGCGCGACCTGCGTGGCCCCAACGTCAGCATCTTCGACGTGCTCGCAGCGACCGACTACGTGGTGCCCGCCATCGAGATCATCGATGCGCGCATCGAGCAGGCCGATCGCATCACAAAAGTACCGCGCAAGGTGTTCGACACCATCGCAGACAACGCAGCCAATGCCGGCATCGTCATGGGCGGACGGCCGGTCAAACCCGATGCGGTCGACCTTCGCTGGTGTGGCGCCCTGCTCTACAAGAATGGGGTCATCGAAGAGTCGGGCCTGGCGGCTGCCGTGCTCAATCATCCGGCCAACGGCATCGTGTGGCTGGTCAACAAACTGGCAGAGCACGACGAAGGATTGAAGGCCGGCGAAGTCGTGCTGGCCGGCTCTTTCACGCGGCCCGTGGCCGCGGCGGCGGGCGATGTTTTTCACGCCGACTACGGCCCGCTCGGCGCCATCGCATTTCGATTCGTCTGAACCCGCCATGACATCCATGATCCACGTCGCGGGTATCCACGTCTCGCCCGACCACTACATCGACGGCCAGCGCGTCGCATCGACCGAAACCTTCGAGCTACGCTCGCCGATCGACCAGCGCGTGCTGGGCCATATCAGTGAAGGCAGCGATGCCCAGGTCGACGCCGCCATCACGGCAGCGCAGCGCGCATTCCCTGCCTGGGCCGCACTTGGCGCCGAAGGCCGCAAGCCCATCCTCGACCGCTTCGCCGACGAAATCGGCAAGCGTGCAGACGCCTTCTGCATGCTCGAATCGAACGATGCCGGCGTGCTGCTGTCGCGCATGAAGCATGGCGTCGTGCCACGCGCGATGCTCAACATCCGCTGGTTCGCCGAGCACGCACTGACGTTGCAAGACAGGCCGATCGATACCGAGCAGGCGACGCACATCGTGCGGCACGATGCGGCCGGCGTCGTCGCCATCATCACGCCGTGGAACGCGCCGCTGATGCTCACGACCTGGAAGCTCGGTCCGGCGCTGGCCGCGGGCAACACGGTCGTCGTCAAGCCGCCGGAATGGGCGCCGCTCACCTGCTCGATGCTGGCCGACGCGGCCCATGCGGCTGGCCTGCCGCCGGGTGTTCTCAACTTCGTGCAGGGCGCGGGCGCAACCACGGGCGCGCGTCTGGTGAGTGATCCGCGACTCGCGCGCGTTTCGTTCACGGGATCGGTCGGCACGGCCAAACGAATCGCGCAAGCCGCTGCGGCCAATCTCGTGCCATGCAGCCTCGAACTCGGCGGCAAGTCGCCCTTCATCGTGCTCGAAGATGCCGACCTCGACGGCGCGGCTGCGACGGGTGCGCTGATGTACCGCAACGCCGGTCAGGTGTGTCTCGCGGGCACCCGCTTTCTCGTCCACTCGAAGGTCGCCAACACCTTCGTCTCGCGCATGCGGGCGCATGTCGAACAGCTGACCGTCGGCGATCCGCGCGAGGCTGCAACGGAAGTCGGCCCCATCATTCATCCGCGCCAGGTCGAGCGCGTGAAAGCGTTCGTCGAACGTGCCGTAGCCGACGGCGCCGAGTTGCTGTGGGGCGGCGCAATGCATCCGTTCGGCGCGCAGTATTTCCAGCCGACCATGCTCACTCATGTGAAGCAGGATTCGGAGATCGTGCAGAACGAAGTCTTCGGCCCGGTGCTCACGCTGCAGACCTTCGACGACGACGCCGAGGTCATCGCGATGGCCAACGGAACCGACTACGGCCTCGGCGGTGTCTGCTACGGAGAGGTGGCGCATGCGACCGCCATTGCCATGCAGGTCGCGACCGGTTTCATCTGGGTCAACTCCTTCGGTATCCGCGATCTGGCGGCGCCGTTCGGCGGCATCAAGCGCTCCGGTGTCGGACGCGAAGGTGGCGACTGGAGCTTCGAATTTTTCTGCGACGTGAAAGACGTCGTGGTGCCGAAGAAGCCTTTCAAGGCCAGCTTCAGCCACCGTTGAAAGGAGAACGACATGGCACAGATCGTCGGCGCCGCACTGGTGTCGCACCACCCCGGCTTGATGCAGGACGACGACTTCCGCGTGAAGATGGGCGACGGCGCGGACTCGGACCTGATCGCTGGTTACCAGCGCCTGCGCGACCGCATCGACGCGGTACGGCCCGACACCTTCGTGCTGTTCGATACGCACTGGTTCACGACCGGCTATCACCTCATCGACGGCGGTGCGCACATGCAAGGCACCTACACATCCGACGAGATGCCCTGGTACCTGCACGGCCAGCACTACGACTACCGCGGATCGCCTGCGCTCGCGGAGCTCATCGAAGAGGTCGCGGTGGAACAGGGCGTGATGAGCAAGGCGATCTATGACGAAGCGTTGCCGCGGCACTACGCGACCATCAACGTGGTCAACAAGCTTGTGCACGGTGAGCGGGTGGTGTCTGTCAGCACCTGCCAGAACTGCCAGCCGCGCCACTACCTCGAGTCGGGCCGCGTTGTCGGCGAGGCGATCCGGCGCATGGGCGCCGACATCGGCGAGCGCGTGGTGCTGCTGGCTTCAGGGGCGCTGAGTCACAAGTTCAATGAGATCGACTGGGTGCAGAAACATCCGCGGATGTACCACGAGGCCAACGTGTCACGGCCATCGAACGTGGCGGCCGACAAGGAAGCGATCGCGCTGCTTGCGCAAGGACGGCACGACCTCGTCCTCGACCAATGGGACAGCAAGTTTCGCCCGCTGCCGTGGGAAGGTTTTGGCGGCCATTACCTGCAGATGATCGGTGCGCTCGGTGGCGCCGATTGCCGCAGCAAGGGGACCGCGTTGTCCGACTACGAGAACGCACGCGGTACCGGCAACGTCCACATGTGGTTCGACATCGAGACCACCGAGGCGAAGACAACGCAAGAGGCTTTGGCATGAGCAAGTACCTGCACGAATTTCCGTTCGCGGAACTGCCAGCGGTGATGCGCGGCCCGCGGGTCGAGCGCCGCCGTGTGCTGAGCCATGGCTCGCCATACTGGGGCACCGTGATCGACGGCGACACGCTGCGACTCGACGACGGTCGCGACGTCGCGCTGGCCGATGTCACGCACCTGCCACCGTGCGAGCCGACCAAGATCATCTGCGTGCACCTGTCGTACAGCTCGCGCGGCATGGAGACGCGCAACAAGGCCAAGCCGACGGAGACGCCGACCTATTTCACCAAGCCGCCGACCGCGATGAACGCGCACGGCGGTGAACTCGTGAAGCCTGCCGACTGCAGCTACCTCAACTACGAAGGCGAGCTCGCCGTCGTCATCGGCAAGGTATGCCGCAACGTGACGCCCGACGAAGCCTGGGACTACATGCTCGGCTTCGCACCGGCGCTCGACATGGGACTGCAGAACTTTCGCGACACCGACCAGGGCTCGATGCTGCGCGTGAAGGGCGCCGACGGGATGCTACCGATCGGCCCGGGCCTGGTGACCGGCGTCAACATCTTCGACCAGACCTTGCGCACCTACCGCAACGGCCTGCTCGTTCAGGAGGCCCACATCGGCGACGAGATGGTCTGGGGACCGCACTACATGGTGGCCGACATTGCACGCCACATCACGCTGATGCCCGGCGACGTGGTGCTGACCGGCACGCCGTGCCATTCACGATCGGTCGATCCGGGCGACACCGTCGAAGTGGACATCACGGGCATCGGGCGGCTGACCAGTCATGTGGTCGCGGGCTCGGTGCCACGCGCTTCTGCCCTCGGCGTCGGCCACGCACCGACCGATTCAGACGAAGTGCGGCGCGTGGCGATGGGTCACGATCCGCGGGTGCCGGATCGCTTCAAGGACAACTACCGGGCGGCGGCGCAAGTCCCCAACCGTTAGGCAGGCTCGGGTGCGGCAGGGGCAGCAGCGACTCTTGCTGAGCTTGCTCCGGTCGCTTGTGCTTCTTCAATGCCGTGGTTGCGACGCCTTCGCGCAATGCCGTCGCCAGCACCGGCACGGTGGTCGTCGCGTCGACACCCAACGCGCGCACGACGCACACGCCCGACACACCGCACGCGGCCGCCTCACTCACCTGCCCCGGCTGCAAGATGCCGCCAATCGCAACGACTGGCGCACCGGCCATGGCGTTCCACCAGCGCAGGTTGTCCAGCCCTTGCGGGCGCCACGGCATGTCTTTGGTGAGCGTCGGCCACACCGGCCCGCACGCCACGTAGCGCGGCGCCAGGGCACGGGTCCGGCACAGCTCCCACAGACTGTGCGAACTGATGCCGAGTGCGAGTCCACTGCGCAGCAGCTCGCCGCGACCCGCCTCACCCAGCGCCAGTAAGTCGTCCTGCCCGAGATGCACGCCGCTGGCGCCCAACTCCTGCGCCAGCGCCCAGTGGTCGTTGATGAACAACTCCGCCTTCGCCGCGCGGCAAGCCGCCACGCTGCGCGCGATTTCGTCGCGCAGCATCGCCGTCCAGCGCGCGTCGGGCGCTTGGGCTGGATTCGCGGCATCGAACAGCGGCGGCGTCTTGATGCGCAGTTGCACCGAGCGCACACCGGCGGCCAGCACCTGTCGCACGCGTTCGGCGCTGTCGACGATGGCGTAGAGACCCAGCAACGGATCGTCGCTGCGGCGTGGTGCCGCGAAGCAGGCCGCCTCGCCCCACGACATGCGCGGCAACAGCGCAGGGTCGGCGTGAAAGCTCGGCCGTGCGATCACAGGTCCTGCGCCGGTGCCTGCCGCATGACCGCTTTGGAGCGCCTGCGTGGTCGCCATCTTCGCAAGGACGAGCGCATCGGCCGCGACGTAGCCGAGTGCCAACGCTGCGGCAACACTGCTCGCGAAAGTGCAGCCGGTGCCGTGGTTGTGCGTCGTGTCGACACGCGGCGATGCGAGCCAGCCGGCGGCGTGCTCGGTGTCGATCCAGTCGAGTGCCTCACGCTGCGCACTCTGCACATGGTCCGTGCTGTCGCCGCCGGTAATGCAAGCCGCCGCAGCGCCGCACGCGCGCAGTCGTCGGGCGAGTGCCGGCACGTCGCTGCGGCCAGCGTCATCGCTATCGCCAAGGCCGCTGTCTTGCGCCTCCAACAAACGATGCGCCTCGCGCACGTTCGGCGTGACGACCGTGGCGCGCGGCAGCAGCAGCGCACGGTAGGCCTGCAACACGGCCGCGTCGGCGAACGGCGCGCCACTGCTGGCCGCCAGCACCGGGTCGACGACCAACCCGACCGGGTGATCGCGGCGCAGCCGGTCGATCCAGCGCGCCACGCATTCGATCTGCGCCACACCGCCCAGCAAACCGGTCTTGATGACCAGCGGCGGCATGTCGGCAGCGAGTGCTTCGAGTTGTGCGTCGAGCCACGCGACCGGCAGCGGCTCGATGCGCGCGACGCTGCGCGAGTTTTGCGCGGTGACAGCCGCCACCACCGGACACAGGTGCACGCCGAAGGCATCGGCGGCGCGCTGATCGGCTGCCAGCCCCGCGCCGCCGCCGCTGTCGGTGCCGGCGATGCTCCAGATCACCGGCGGCCTCATCGCGCGACCTCGCCGATCAGAAATGGTTGCCCACCCACCGGCGTGCTGGCGACCGCGAAGTCTTGCCGTGCCATGACGCCGGCTTGCCAGCCACCGCGCCCGGCCTCGACGGCATGCCGAAACGCACCGGCCATTCGCACCGGGTCGCGCGCTTGTGCGACCGCAGAATTCAACAGCACCGCGTCGAAGCCCATCTCCATCGCCAATGCCGCGTGCGAGGGCGCACCGAGGCCGGCGTCGACGATCAACGTCGCGTCGGGCAGCCGCTCGCGCAAGGTGCGCAGGGCCCAGGGGTTCAACAGCCCCTGCCCCGAGCCGATCGGCGCGCCCCACGGCATGAGCACGGCGCAACCCGCATCGAGCAATCGCCGGCAGGTGACGAGGTCGTCGGTGCAATACGGCCACACTACGAAGCCGTCGCGAACCAGCGTCTGTGCAGCGACCAGCAGTTCGGCCGGGTCGGGCTGCAGCGTGTGCTCGTCGCCCACGACCTCCAGCTTGATCCACCGGGTGTCGTACATCTCACGCGCCATGTGCGCCAGCGTGACCGCGTCGCGTGCGGTGCGACAGCCGGCGGTGTTGGGCAACAGGCGGGCGCCCTGTCGCAGCAGTGCCTCGCGCACGATCGTCATGAAGCCGTTGTCGCCACCGCCGCCATCCGTTCTTGCCATCGCCCGCTTCAGGCCGACGGTGACGACCTGCGTACCAGCGGCAGCGATGGCGTCGCGCAGCGTGTGCGGCGATGGATAGCCGGCCGTGCCGAGCAAGAAGCGGCTGCGCATCTGCACGCCATCGACCGTCCAGAAGTCGTCGGATGCAGTGGCGGCGGGTTGCGTGGGTTGTTCTGTCATCACAAGTCTCCCCGGCTCAGCCGCCGACGATGGGTTGAAAAAACAGCACGACATCACCTCTTTGCAGCACGCGCCGGTCGCGTTGTCCGCGCGGCACGAAGTCGCCGTTGATGGCCGTGCCCATGGCCAGCGGCGCGTGGCCCAGCGACTGCATCAATGCAGCCAGCGTCATGCCGGCAGCGACTTCGCGAGGTGCACCGTCGAGTTGCACGGTGATCGTTGCGATGGGCTTGCCGGTATGCATGTCGGTTTGGGTGGCGTCGGTCACGCGGTTCAGGTCGTTCATGTCAGTCATGTCGTTCATGCAGCAAGCGCCTCTTCCACCAACGCTGGCGCCAGCAGCCAGCCATGCCTGAACAGTCCGTTGATGCGCACCAGTCCGTCGCGCACTTCCACCACCGGCGCATGGTCCGGTAATGCGGGTCGCAGGTTACGGTCGAGCCGCAGGATGCGGGCTTCGGCGAGCGCGGGCAGGATGCTGTGCGCCGCGGCCATCAACTCGACCGCGCTTTGCAACGACACCGGCGAACGGTCTTCGCTTTCGATCTCGCTCGCGCCCACGACGACAACGTCACCGGGCCGCGGCACGACATAGACGCGGTGCCGAGGATGCAGCAGTCGGACGGGCCGCGTCAGCCCGAGTCCCGGCGCATGCAGCCAGACAGTTTCACCACGAACGCCGCGCACCGGCAAGGCGGGCCGCGCGCCCACGCCGCGCACGTCGAACACCGTGTCGAAGCGCTGCCAGCCGAGTCTCTCGACGTGCAGGGCGCCGGGCTCGAGGTCGGTCACGCGGCGCTGCCAACACCAGCGCACACCGGCCGCGCCGTCGTGCAGTGCCGCCATCGCGGCGGCAGCGTCGATCTGCGCTTCACCCGGCAGCAGCCATGCATGCGCCACGCTGGCGAGCGCCGGTTCGAGCGCTGCCAATGCGGCTGCATCGAGAGTCTCTGCCGGCATCAGCCCGGCGACTTCGTGGTTGCCAAGGCGGGCGAGCACGCGCTCGGCGCTGCCCTTGTCGGCGCGGTGCGCGAGCATCAGACTGCCGCGTTCCGCGAAGTGCGGCGGCCCCGGAAGCTGCCGCACGATGTCGCGCCAAAGCCCAATGGAACGCAGGCCCCGCACGGCGATGTCGGCGGTCGCGTTGTCGAGTTCGGCCAGCGGGCTCAACATGCCGGCCGCGGTGAAGCCGGCGGCACCCTGGCCGTTGAAGCGCGCTACCGCGTCGTCGGCCGGATCGAACACCGTCACCGCATGGCCGGCGCGCGACAGCTGCCAGGCGAGCAAGCGCCCGAGCAGCCCGGCACCGGCGATGCCCATGCTTTTGGCGTGCGCCATGGAAGGCGCCACTCAGGCCTGCGGCACGATCGGAATGTAGAGCTCGCCGCCGGCTGCCTTGAACTCGCTTGACTTGCTGGCCATGCCCGCATCGAGCGCCTGTGTTTCGGTCAGGCCGCGCAGTGCCGCGAACTCGCGCACCTCCTGCGTGATCTTCATCGAACAGAATTTCGGGCCGCACATGGAACAGAAGTGCGCGACCTTGCTGCTGTCTTTGGGCAAGGTCTCATCGTGGAATTCGCGAGCGGTGTCGGGGTCGAGACCGAGGTTGAACTGGTCCTGCCAACGAAAGTCGAAGCGCGCCTGCGACAGCGCATCGTCACGCGCCCGTGCGCCGGGATGGCCCTTGGCCACGTCGGCCGCGTGGGCTGCGATCTTGTAGGCGATGATTCCCTGCTTCACGTCGTCGCGGTCCGGCAGGCCCAGGTGTTCCTTGGGCGTGACGTAGCACAGCATGGCGGTGCCGGCCCAGCCGATCATGGCGGCGCCGATGGCGCTCGCGATGTGGTCGTAGCCCGGCGCGATGTCGATGGTCAGCGGCCCGAGTGTGTAGAACGGCGCTTCGTGACAGGTCTTCAACTGCTCGTCCATGTTGGCCTGGATCAAGTGCATCGGCACGTGGCCCGGTCCTTCGATCATGGTCTGCACGTCGTGCTTCCAGGCGATTTTGGTGAGCTCGCCCAGCGTGTGCAGTTCGGCAAACTGGGCCTCGTCGTTGGCATCCGATGCGCAGCCCGGGCGCAACGCATCGCCCAGCGAAAAGCTCACGTCGTAAGCCTTCATGATGTCGCAGATGTCTTCGAAGTGCGTGTAGAGAAAGCTTTCCTTGTGGTGCGTGATGCACCACTTGGCCATGATCGATCCGCCGCGCGACACGATGCCGGTACGCCGCCCCGCCGTCAGATGGATGAAGCCCAGGCGCAGTCCGGCATGGATGGTGAAGTAGTCGACGCCTTGTTCCGCCTGCTCGATCAGCGTGTCGCGGTAGATCTCCCAGGTGAGGTCTTCGGCCACGCCGTTCACCTTCTCGAGCGCCTGATAGATCGGCACGGTGCCGATCGGCACCGGGCTGTTGCGCACGATCCAGTCGCGCGTGGTGTGGATGTTGCGGCCGGTCGACAGGTCCATCACGTTGTCTGCGCCCCAACGGATCGACCACACCAGCTTTTCGACTTCTTCCTCGATGCTCGAGGTGACTGCCGAATTGCCGATGTTGGCGTTGATCTTGACCTTGAAGTTGCGCCCGATCGCCATCGGCTCGACTTCGGGATGGTTGATGTTGCCCGGGATGATGGCGCGGCCACGGGCCACTTCGTCGCGCACGAACTCGGGCGTGATGATCTTGGGAATGTTCGCGCCCATCGGGTTGCCGGCGAGGCGTTTTTCGCGCGCCGCATCGGCCATGTACGGCGCCATCCATTCGCGCTTGCCGTTCTCGCGCAACGCGACGTATTCCATCTCGGGCGTGACGATGCCGCGCCGCGCGTAGTGCATCTGCGTCACGTTGCCGCTCTGGCCGGCACCGGTGCGGGCGCGCCGTGGCGTGCGTTGCAACGAGGCGGCGCCGGCACGCAATTCGGCAATGCGCTGGGCATCGCGGTCGGCATGCGTCGCCCCGTCGTCCAGCGCCAGATGCAGGCGGCCTTCATAGCTTTCGGTGTCGCCGCGCTCGGCCACCCACATATCGCGCACGCTCGGCAGTCCGCGGCGCACGTCGATGTCGATCGTGGCATCGGTGTAAGGGCCGGAGGTGTCGTAGAGCGAGACGCGCTCGCCATTGGTTAACGCCACCTCGCGCACCGGCACGTTGAGGTCTGGGCGGCTGCCGGCGATGATGCCTTTGGTGGAAGCGGGAAAGGGTTCGCGGGTGAGCGCGAGAAGAGACGCGAACTTGTCGATGGCATTCATGCGGGGCACTCCTGGTTGCAAGACAACGGGTGCTCCGCGATGGCTCCGGGACAGCGCCCGTCATCGGCGGACGGGCACACAGGGGAGTCGCAGCTCTTCTTACGCTGGTATGAACCAGATCAAGTTCGCGGGTTCGGACTGACCATCTCAGCACGCGCTTGCGTGCACCCCGAAGCGGGGCCGATTCTGGGCATGGTGCGCGCGGAAGTCAACCAGCAATGCCCCGCCTGACGGTCTTCCACCGCAACGTTGGGGCGGTGAAAATAAGTCCTGCCCGGAGACCGCGAGACTGCACGGTGTCTCCTCAGTGACTTCTCAGTGATTGCGCTGTGGGCTGTTCAAGAAAAAACCATGACGACTTCAGCATCTCCCACACCGTACAAACGCGACTTCCCGACAGCGTTCGGCGCCATTCGCAAGCTGCTCGCCGATGGCAACGACACGACACAGGTGTTCGTCATCATGCGAGCGCTCAACGGCCCGGCACCGCGCCATAACTACGCTCGCTTGATGCACACGCCGGCTGGCAGAAAGCTTGCCTACCGCCGCGTCGAACTAGCGGAGCGATTCTCCGATCCGGCCTTCATCGCGAGCTTTGCGCCGGGCACCGTCGGCGCCGAGTACCGCGCGTTTCTTGAACGAACCGGATACAGCGCCGCCGGTCTGGCAGAGATATCCAATCTCAAACGTGAGCCGCTGGTCGAAGACCCTTACGCATGGAGCGCAAGGCGCACGCGCGACGTGCACGACATCTGGCACGTGCTCACCGGCTACAAGGCCGACGAGAGTCTGGGTGAAGCGGCGCTGGTCGCGTTCAGCTTCGCCCAATCGGGCGGACTGGGCTGGGCCTTTATTGCGTTGGCTGCCTCCTTGAAGAGTCTGCGCGTGACTGGAAATTCCGTGTTCGCGCGTGCGGTGATCGAAGGCTGGCGCAACGGCCGCAAGGCGGCGTGGCTACTGGGTGAAGACTACGAGTTGCTTTTGCACGAGCCGCTCCCCGCAGCGCGCGAACGCCTCGGCATCGCGCCTCCGACCCGCTATGTGTCGGCGCAAGGCGTGCTGGCCGAGCATCTCGCCTGATGGCGCTCGTTCGATGACGCCTATGCGGCGGCTGCCCGGCTCGGCGCTTCTCCTGGCCGCCGCATTGCTCGCGGGTTGTGGCAGTCAGCAAACTTCAGCGCCCCGCGCGCCACGCGCCGCGCTGTCATCGGAGCAAGCCAACGACATCGCGATCCATGCACTCGGTCTGGTCGGTACGCCCTATCGATATGGTGGCAATACGATCGAAGGCGGCTTCGATTGCAGCGGCCTCATCGGCTATGTCTACCGCTCCCGCATGGGCGCCACGCCGCCGCGCACGGTGGCGCAACTCTCCGACTTCGGCGATCCGGTAGCGACACGCGAACTCCGCTCCGGCGACATGGTGCTTTTCGGAAGCGGAAGGCCGACGCATGCCGGCATCTACGTCGGTGAAGGGCGCTTCGTGCATGCGCCTTCGACTGGTGGTGAAGTACGGCTCGACCGGCTCGACGGTCCTTACTGGTCGCGGCAGACGCTCAAGGTGCGGCGGCTTTGATGTGCGTCAAACCCGATGACATCGCTCGGCCGCAAGATCGCGCCAGACACTTGAGGATCGATCCATGTTCAAACGCATTCTTGTAGCCACCGACGGCTCTACGTTGTCGAAGAAGGCCGTGCGCGCTGCCATCACGCTGGCGGCGCTGCACGACGCGCAACTGGTCGCGCTGACCGTCGTGCCGCGCTATCCGACGAGCTACCTCGATGGCGCGATGGCGTTTTCTGCCGAGGAGATCGCAACCACCGAAAAGCGCTGGGCCGACTCCGCGCAAGCCGTGCTCGACGACATCGTTACGGCCGCCGAGGCCAAAGGCGTGGACATCAAGACCGCGACCATGAGTTCCGATCAGGTGGCCGAATCGGTGATCCGCGCGGCACGCAAGCATCGCAGCGAGCTGATCGTGATGGCATCCCATGGCCGCAAGGGGTTGAAGCGGTTGCTGCTGGGCAGCGAGACGCAGCATGTGCTCACGCACTCTTCTCTGCCGGTGCTGGTGCTGCGCTGAAGCTCATCTGAACATCAAGGAAGCAACCGCTGCCACAACGGCTTGCGCTTTGGCTCCAACGCCTCCAACGTCCCGTTGATGGTCGTGGCGCCGGCGAAGCGACGTCGCGCTTCCTCCTCGTGCGCTTGCGCCACATGACGTGCCCCCTCGTCGCCATGCATGACCGCGCGGCGCCAGTTCAAGGTGCGCGCGATGAGGTCTTGATCTGTGAGTTGGTCGGGTTGTGTCATGCCCGGATTGTCAGTTACATATTAGTTACAAATAGGGAACTTTCGCACGGCTGAGGGCTAAAAGCGGGCTGTGCGCCTCAGCGTCATTGCATCCGTGAATTACGCCACTCGCGCGGTGACCGACCGAAGCGCTCACGGAACGCGCGGCTGAAATGCGCGGCGTCGTTGAAGCCTCGCGCATAGGCGATTTCGCCTACGGGGCGCCCCGCCAGTCGTGGCTCGAGCAGGTCTTTGCTGCATGCTTCGAGCCGGCGTTCCCAGATGTATTGCGAGGCGGTGAGCGGCTCGCTCTTGAAGACCCGATGGATGTGGCTGGCCGACACACCGAGCTCGGCGGCCAGGCTGCTCACGGACAACGTCGGGTCGGCCAGTTGCTCGTCGATGCGGCGCTTCACGCGCGCCAAGTGATAGGCCGTCAGATTGCTGAGGCCGGGTGCGCGCGCCGCCGGCAAGGTCTGCAGACCCGCGACAAGAATGCTCTGCACGCCGTTGGCCACGGCGAGCGCTGAAGCCGGCTGCAAGGTGTCGATGTCTTCTCGCAGCGTCCGAATCATGCCGAGCAACAGGTGCCCGGCGCCTTCACGGCCGGACACCGTCGTGGCGGTCAGTGTTTCGGTGTTGCGCAGTTCGCTGCGCAGACGCTCGCCCGGCAGCTTGAGCACGATCTGCTCGAACGCATCGTCGAAGCGCAACTCGTAGGGCTGAGTGCTGTCGTACAGCGCAAAGTCGCCGGCCGACAGCACCGCGTCGCGGCCGTCTTGCCGCACCACCCCTTTGCCCTTCGCCTGGATGCTCACCAGAAAATAATCGTCCGACGAGCGCGCAATGTGGCCTGCGGTGCGTGTCACGTTCTGTGCGCTCGACGTCACCACCGACACGTCGAGGCTGGGCAGCGTGTGCTGCCGGATGCTGCCTTCGAAATTGCCTGCCTCGTCCGGGCGCACCGGATCGCATCCGAGCTGCACGTAGACGTTGCAGATCATGTCGGTCCAGTACGCGAGTCGCTGGTTGCGGGGAACCGCGTCGGTGCTGAGCAATTGATTCATGGATAAGTCCCGAAGTGCGCTCCAGAAGTGCGTTCTCGAAATGCGTTCTGCCACGCTGGAACAAGAACGCCGCGCGTGTCGGACAAAGTGTTTGCTGGCGGCGAACTTACGCTTCAAGCAACCCGCATGCCATCGCGCAAACCCGAAGCGCACGGCGCGGCCGATCCTTCCAACCCGCCAGGAGAAACCAACATGCCCCGTGCTGCCCATCCCAAGTTTCGCGTCGCTGCCGTGCAGGCGGCGCCGGTGTTCCTCGACCTCGACGGCACCATCGACAAGACCATCGACCTGATGGCCGACGCTGCCGCGCAAGGCGTCAAGCTCATCGCGTTTCCGGAGACCTGGCTGCCCGGCTATCCGTGGTGGATCTGGCTCGATTCACCAGCGTGGGGCATGCAGTTCGTGCAGCGCTACAACGACAACTCGCTGGTGGTCGGCTCACCCGACTTCGACCGGCTCCGCGATGCGGCGCGCAAGCACAAGATCTGGCTGTCCACAGGCTACAGCGAGAAAGCTGGCGGTAGCCTCTACATTGCGCAGATGCTGATCGACGACCAGGGCAACACGGTGCAGACGCGCCGCAAGCTCAAGCCCACGCACGTCGAGCGCACGGTGTTCGGCGAAGGCGACGGCTCCGACCTGACGGTGTGCGAAACAGCGATCGGCAATATCGGCTCGCTCTGCTGCTGGGAGCATCTGCAACCGCTCAGCAAGTACGCCATGTACGCGCAGAACGAGCAGATCCATTGCGGCGCATGGCCGAGCTTTTCTCTCTACCGCGGCGGCGCATACGCGCTTGGAGCCGAGGTCAACAACGCGGCAAGCCAGGTCTACGCGGCGGAAGGCCAGTGCTTCGTGATCGCACCCTGTGCCACCGTGTCGCCGGCGATGAGCGACCTGCTGTGCACCGACGCGGGCAAGAAGCAGATGCTGCTCACCGGAGGCGGCTTTGCGCTCATCTACGGCCCGGACGGCTCGCCAATGGGAACCAATCTCCCGGAAGACCAGGAAGGCCTGGTCATCGCCGACATCGACCTCGGAATGATCTCGCTCGCCAAGGCGGCGGGGGATCCGAGTGGGCACTACTCGCGACCCGACGTCACGCGCCTGCTGTTGAACAAGACACGGCGTGAGGCGGTGGTTTTCGAGCGGACGGCCGAGCGCGAATCGGGTGCGTTCGAGGTGGCTGCGCCGGTCGCCCCTTCGCCCGCCGTTGCCGCGGAATCCATCTTGCAGAGCGCGCGCGTCCCGCTCGCTGCCTGACCGGAACCGAGCCACGGAGCAACGCATGGAGTCCGCCATCGCAGAGCATTTGAAGTGTCCGCGTACACGGCATCGCCGGGTCGAGGACGACTACGCACCGCCCTACCCCGATCGCATCGCCGCGTGTCGAGCACTACGAGACCATGTTCAACACGCCCGATCGCTTCGAAGGCGTCGGCATGGTCATGGGCGAACTCAGCGGCGAACTGCAGGAGCACGGCTACTGGGGCTCGATGCGCGACCGCATTCCACTGTCGCAGACCGATGCGATGTCGCCGTCGGGCTCGCGCGCGGTCGTGGCCGGAGCGCCGCTGCCAGGCCAGCGCGTTTGAGTCGCTGGTCACCAGAACATCGCGATGATCCGCTCCGGTCAGGAATGGACCGACACCGCGGGCACGGAACGCACGATGTATGTCGAAGAAATGGAGCCCGTGTTGCGCGAAGGCATGGACTTTCTGCGCGACCGGGGTTTGTCGATCGGCTGCTACAGCAACCGCTACATGACCCATCTCGACGCCGCGGGTGCGCCACTGCAAAAGTCGTTCGGTCTCAGCTATTGGCGGTCATTGGCAGACATGGAACGCTGGGCCGAATCGCATCCGACGCACGTGGCGATCTTCGGCGGCTTCATGCGCTACGTGCAGGCGCTCGAGTTCCAGGTCAAGCTGCGCGTGTATCACGAGGTCTCGGTTTTGAAGGCGGACGAGCAGCGCTACGAGTACATCAACTGCCATGCACGCACCGGACTCATGAACGGCTTGCAACATGCGAGTTGAGTAGACAACGAAAGGCCCGCCGTCTTGCGAGGGCGGGCCTTTCGATCAAGCGCCATTGCGGGCGCTGACATTCGGTTTAGCGCGTCGGCTTGAACGGAGCGCGCTTGGCAGCTTCACGAGGAACGAACACCTTGCCGGCACCACCGTGGCCTGCACCATGACCAGCGCTTGCGCCGCGGGGCGCGAAGCCCTCGCTGCGACCACCGCCAGCACCACCGCGCGGTGCGCCGTCGCCGAATCCGGGCTTGCGACCGTAGCCGCCGCCTTCTTCGCGAGCGCCACCACCGAAGCCGGCATTGTTACCGCCGCCGAAGCCGCTGTTGCCGCCACTGTTGCCCTGGTAGTTGCCACGCGGGCCCGGTGCGCTCGGACCACGCGGAGCGCGGTCGTTGAAGCCGGTCGCACCAGCGTAGTTGCTGCTGCCGCCACCAAAGCCGCCGCCATTGCCGCCGAAGCCACCACGATGGCCGCCAGCGCCACCACCGCCGCCGAACTTGCGGTCACGCGAATGGTTGTCACGGCTGTCGCGGGCACCGCCGCGGAACTCGCCCATCGGCGGGCGCGATTGCGGCATGCGCTGTTGCGGTTCCAAGCCGGGAATCGTCTCGGAGTTGAACTGCTGACGGCTGTACTGCTCGATGTCCATGATCTTGCGGCGATCGCGGAATTCGGCGAACGTGATGGCCAAACCATCGCGCCCTGCACGGCCGGTACGACCGATGCGGTGGGTGTAATCCTCGGCCTTCATCGGCAAGCCGAAGTTGAAGACGTGGGTGATCGTCGGCACGTCGATGCCGCGTGCGGCCACGTCCGTTGCCACCAGGATCTGCACCTGGCCCTGGCGCAGTGCCATCAGGCGACGATTGCGCAGGCCCTGGCTCAGCGCGCCATGCAATGCCACGGCGCTGAAGCCGGTTTGCTGCAGGTCGGCGGCGAGGCCGTCGCACTCGACTTGCGTGCTGGCGAACACGATCGCCTGGTTGATGGTGGTGTCACGCAACCAATGGTCGAGCAGCTTGCGCTTGTGCTGGCTGTTGTCGGCCCAGAACAGCACTTGCTTGATGTTCGCGTGCTTTTCTTGCGGGCTGTCGATGGTGATGCGCTGGGGTTCGCGCATCACGCGCTGGGCCAGTTGCTGAATGCGCGGCGCGAAAGTCGCGCTGAACATCATCGTTTGCTGACGCCCGATCGTGAGCTGGTTCACTTCTGCGAGATCGTCGGAAAAACCGAGGTCAAGCATGCGGTCGGCTTCGTCGACGACCAGGAACTTGACCTGATCGAGCTTGATTTGCATCGAGCGCTGCAGGTCGAGCAAACGACCCGGCGTAGCGACGACGAGGTCGGCGTTCTGCAGCTTGGCGATCTGCAACTGGTAGGGCATGCCGCCCACCACGTTGGCGATGCGCAGGCCGCGGCAATGCTTGACCAGCTCGATGGCGTCGTGTGCGACCTGCTGCGCGAGTTCGCGCGTCGGGCACAGGATCAAGGCGCCTGGCGTGGCAGCCTTGAAGTTGCGGTTGCTGGTCGGGTCTTTGCGCTTCGGCTTCTTGAGCGGCGCTTCACCGCGGGCAGCAGCTTCAGCGGCCTGGCGCTGAAACTCGGCCTTGGCTTCGGCTTCGGCCTCTGCCTGGCGCTTGAGCAGCGTGTGCAGCACAGGCAGCAGGAAAGCGGCGGTCTTGCCGCTGCCGGTCTGGCTCGACACCATCAGGTCGACGAAACGTGCAGCGCCGTTTTGATCGACATCGCCACCCATGGCGAGCGGAATGACCTTGTCTTGCACCGTGGTCGGCTGGGTGAAGCCCAGGTCGGCGACGGCGGCGATCAGTTCAGGTGCGAGGCCGAGACGGACGAAGCCGTTCGGCAGCGCAGGCGCTTCCACGATTGCTTCATCAGCAGCGGTAGCGATTTCGTTGTTTGGTTCGACATCCGACGCAACTGCGTCGAGTGCTTCCAGGATGGGTGCTTCCGACACGGCGTCGGGAGCAACGGAAAATTCAGTGGATTGCACAGGCGCGAATTCGCCCTGCGCTTCAAAAGCGTCGGTCATGATTCAATCTTCATACGCGAGCGCTGCCGTAAGCGGCGCTCCGTTGGTGGTTAAAAACATCAACCATCCAACGACATTCAGCAGAGGCTTTCGCCAGGGCTGCGGCCTTTTTGATTTGCAGCCGGAACCAGAGAAACTGGTTACCGAAAGCAATCGGGCGCGGTGTGCAAGACAGGGAGATGCAAGAGACGCTGCCGTTGCCACCAAAGGCTCACCGCAGCGAAGCCATCGATTATCGCATGGCTCCGGGTTTTTACCTAATCGTCAGTCGGTCAAACGCAGAAAGGTGGTGCGGTAATGCGCCAGCTCTTCGATCGACTCGTGCACGTCGGCCAAAGCGGTGTGCGCTTGCTGCTTCTTGAAGCTGCTGTACGCACTCGGCTTCCAGCGCTTGGCCAGTTCCTTCAACGTGCTGACATCAAGGTTGCGGTAGTGAAAGTACGCCTCGAGCTTCGGCATGTACTTGACCAGAAACCGCCGGTCCTGACCGATGGTGTTGCCGCACATCGGCGAGCTGGTCTTGGGAATGTATTTAGAGATGAACTCGAGCATCTGCTGCTCGGCCGCCGCTTCGTCGAGCGTCGACGCTTTCACCTTGTCGACCAGGCCGCTACGGCCATGCGTGCCTTTGTTCCACGCATCCATGGCGTCGAGCACTTCGTCGGTCTGGTGAATGACCAGCACGGGGCCTTCGATCCGAGGCGTCAGATCAGGACCGGTGACGACAACGGCGATCTCGAGCAAGCGCTCTTTTTCCGGATCGAGGCCGCTCATCTCGCAATCGAGCCAGACCAGGTTCAGGTCGCTCTTTTTAAGCGTTACGGGCGCTGCGGCGGACGTCGGTGTCGCAGTTGCAGCAGTGGTCGGAGCACCAGTCGAATCAGTAGGTTCAGGCATCGGGGGATTGTCACCGATGACCTGCGAGGCGCAGGTGCGGGGACTAAACTCGTGGCCCATGTCCTCATCGATGATCTTTACTGTCGCCTTCGCCGCTGCGCTGGTTGCCGGCCTGCTCGTGAAGTTCTGGCTCGCCTCACGGCAGATGCGCCACGTCGCCCGGCACCGCAACAACGTGCCGACGCCGTTCGCTCAAACCATCAGCCTCGCGGCGCACCAGAAAGCGGCCGACTACACCATCGCCAAGTCGCGCTTCGGCTTGATCGAAATGGCGTGGGGCGCCGTAATTTTGCTGGGCTGGACGCTGCTCGGTGGCCTCGATGTGGTCAACAAGCTGCTGCTCGCTTGGCTTGGCGGCGGCATGACCCAGCAATTGGCGCTGCTCGTCGCGTTCGCGGCGATCGGTGGCTTGCTCGAACTGCCCTTCACGCTCTGGCAAACCTTCAGGTTGGAAGAGCGCTTCGGCTTCAACAAGATGACGCTCAAGCTGTGGCTGGCCGATGCAGTGAAGTCGACGGTGCTGGGCACGGTGATCGGCCTGCCCATCGCTGCGTTGATCCTCTGGCTGATGGGCGCAGCCGGCACCTTCTGGTGGCTTTGGGCCTGGTGCGCGTGGATGGGTTTTAACCTGCTGCTCATGCTGATCTACCCCAGCTTCATCGCGCCGCTCTTCAACAAGTTCAAGCCGCTCGACGACCCCACGCTGCAGGCGCGCGTGACCGCGTTGATGAAGCGTTGCGGCTTCGCGGCCAAAGGCCTGTTCGTGATGGACGGCAGCACGCGCAGCGCGCATGCCAACGCGTACTTCACCGGCTTTGGTGCAAGCAAGCGCGTTGTGTTCTACGACACATTGCTACGCCAGCTGAGCGCCTCCGAGGTCGAGGCCGTGCTCGCACACGAACTCGGACACTTCAAGCACAAGCACATCGTGAAGCGACTGGTCGCCATGTTCGCCTTGAGCCTCGCAGGCTTCGCGTTGCTGGGTTTGGTCTCGTTGCAGAGCTGGTTCTTTGCCGGTCTGGGCGTGCAGCCCAACATGGGTTCGCCCAACAGCGCGTTGGCCCTGCTGCTTTTCATGATCGCTGTGCCGGTCTTCGGCTTCTTCGTGGCGCCGCTGTCGGCACGCCTGTCGCGCAAGCACGAGTTCGAAGCCGACGCGTATGCCGTCTCGCAAAGCAGTGGCGCCGACCTGTCTGCCGCACTGCTCAAGCTCTATCAGGACAACGCCTCGACGCTCACGCCTGACCCGGTGTTCGTCAAGTTCTACTATTCGCATCCGCCCGCCTCCGAGCGCCTGCAACGCATGGCGCTCGTGCCGGCAACAGCCTGACCCTGAAAGCGCACCATGAGCAACAGCATGTTCAAACCCAAAGATTGGAAAGTCTTGCCGCGCAGAGCATTGACTGCGACCGAGATCGTCGCCAGCCTGTCGAAGCTCGCCGGCTGGAAGCTGAGCGGCGACGGCGCGGATGTTGTCATCGAAAAGACGTACAGCTTCAATAACTACTTCGAGACGATGGCGTTCGTGAATGCGCTGGCCCTCATCGCCCACATGCAAGACCATCACCCCGATCTGTCGGTGCACTACAACCGATGCGTGGTGCGCTTCAACACACATGACGTGAGCGGGCTTTCAGCTACCGACTTCGACTGCGCCCGCCAAGCCGATGCGCTGCTGTCGACCGCTTCCACCGCATGAGAATTGCTGCATGAGCCATATCAGGTATCGCGCCATTGGCTAAGCAGCCACGCGATCTTCCCGGCGGCGCCACCCTGCGCGATGGCCTCGTCATCGCTGCCCACGGTCGTCACTGCCTCGTCGAAACGCCCGAGGGCGAACGCCTCATTTGCCACCCGCGTGGCAAGAAGAGCCAGTCGGTCGTCGGTGACCGCGTGCGCTGGCAAGCGACCGAAGACGAAGGCACCATCGAGCAGGTGCTGCCGCGTCGCAACCTCTTCTATCGGCAAGACGAGATCCGCACCAAGTCGTTCGCGGCCAACCTCGACCACGTGCTGATCCTGATCGCCGCCGAGCCTGATTTTTCAGAGCATCAACTTGCGCGAGCGTTGATCGCTGCCGAGGCTGAGCGCATCACACCGATCATCGCGCTCAACAAGAGCGACTTGGCGCTGCCCTTCGAACGCGCCTGGGCAAAGCTGTTGCCTTACCGGCGAATGCAGCATGGCGTGCTGCCGTTGTCTCTGAAGGCATCGGGCGAGGCCGATCGCGAATCGCTGATGAAGTTGCTGGCCGGTAAAACCACGCTGGTACTCGGCCCTTCGGGCGCGGGCAAGAGCACGCTTATCAACCTGCTGGTGCCCGGCGCCACCGCACTGACCCGCGAAATTTCGCAGGCGCTGAATTCGGGCAAGCACACCACCACCAGCACGACCTGGTACTGGGTCGATGCCGACCACACCACCGGACTGATCGACTCGCCGGGGTTCCAGGAGTTCGGCCTGCATCACATCTCGCCGACGCAGCTCACCGGCCTGATGCCCGATATCGCCGCGCACGCGAACAACTGCAAGTTCTACAACTGCACGCATCTGCACGAACCGGGCTGCGGTGTCATTGCGAATGTAGAAACCGCCGACAAACCGGGCGCCATCAGCGCGACTCGCTACAAGATATACGGCGAATTGTTTGCCGAGTTGAGCCAGACGCGCTACTGAGCAGGCAGTGAGTTAGGAGCGGCGCGCGGTAGGACAGCCGCACCCGATGCGAACGCCACGCGCTCCACCCGGTAGCCGCGCTGGCGCAAGAGCCCTGGCAGGCCGGCGGGCCCGATCATGTGAAGCGCGCCCACCGCGGCGAATACGCTGCGGCCTTTTTTGTGCAGCGCATCGATGGCACCAGCGAGCGCCGGATTGCGGTCGTCGATCAAGCGCCTGATCGCGGCGATCTCTTTTGGCGTGGTCATGCAATCGCACCACTGTGCGTAGCTTTCGAGTCTGGACAAATCCGACTCCGCCCAGGTCGTCAGCAGCGTTCGGGTCAAGGCTTTGGAGCGATCTCCTTCCAGCGCGTCGAGCGCATCCGTGATCTCGTCGACGTCGACCACCGCATCCGGACCAAGCATCGCATCGGCCTGTACCTCCGGCGTTTCGAGCGAGACGATCGGCTTGCGTTCGGCGCGTGCCTGCTCGGCCAGCATCTGGTCGGCACCGTACTCGAAGTACAAGCCATCGGCACGCAGGCCGATCAATTCGATGGTGCTCAGCAACATCGAGGGGTGCATTTTTCCGACCAAGGTTTCGGGCAGGCAAACGCGTGCCAGCTGCGCATTCACCCGCGGCACGAGCGCCGTCGGCACGTCGCCAGCGTGGCGCGAGATAAGCTTCGCGAATCGCTGCTGGATCGAAGGATCGTCGACGTCCATTTCCAGCGCGAGCGTCTTGCTGGCGCGCAAGGCCGCAGCAGTCTTTGGTCCCGGCAACGCCCAGTCCTGCTTGTTGATATGGATCGTTCCATAGAGCCATGACGTGTGGCTGGCCGTACTGATGCGCCAAAGAAAACCGCGATCGCGCGGTTCGCCCAGCGTCGGCGTCAGCTGACCTGCAGCCAGTTTCGGCGCGGGCGGACATTCGGCCCCATGCGCCGCGCTCGCCCACAGCGAAAGCCACGCGACGACGAACACTAAGGCAGCGATCCAGCGACCACCGTAGCGGCGACCATGATCGACACCGAGACCGGCGCAGGACATCAGCCGAGCACGGTCTGCAGCGCATCGATCAGCGTGCTGCACTGATCGCGCGTGCCAATGCTGATACGCAGGTACTGGTCGATGCGCGGCTGTGCGAAATGGCGCACAAGCACGGCCCGTTCCCGCAGCGCGGCAGCGAGCATGGCTGCATCGTGATCAGCATGGCGCACGAAGACGAAGTTGGCTTGTGACGGCAGCACTTCGAAGCCCAGATCTTCCAGCTGCAAGCTGAGGCCCTCGCGCGTGTCCATCACCGCTTTGCGCGTGGATTCGAAGTAGCGCTCGTCCTCGATCGCCGCGACGGCGCCAGCGCTCGCGAGGCGATCGAGTGGATACGAGTTGAAGCTGTCTTTGACGCGCGTCAACGCGTCGATCAGATGCGACTGTCCGCAGGCGAAGCCGACACGCAATCCGGCCAGCGAATGCGACTTCGACAAAGTTCGCACCACGAGCAGGTTCGGATAGAGCGCCACCAGCGGCAATGCACTTTCGCCGCCGAAGTCGACGTAGGCCTCATCGACCAGCACGACGCGATGCGGGCAGGCCATCAGCAATTGCTCGATGCGCTCGAGCGGCAGGCCGATGCCGGTCGGTGCATTCGGGTTGGCTATGACGATGCCGGCACAGCCGTCGACAGACTGCGCGCGCGCAGCTAGCGCATCGACGTCGATGCGCAGGTCATCATCCACTGGCTGCAGCTCGCAGGCGATGCCATAGAGCTGCGCGTACACCTTGTAGAAGCTGTAGGTGATGTCGGGAAGGAGCAGCGGTTCAGCCTGCTGAAAGAAAGCAAAGAACGCGTGCGCAAGCACTTCGTCCGATCCGTTGCCGACGAAAACCTGCTGCGCGTTCAACCCATGTCGATGCGCGATGGCTTCACGCAACGCCATCGAAGTCGGATCGGGGTAGCGCTCCAGCCCGCTTTCAGACGCACGCTGTATCGCATCGATGGCAAGCGGTGACGGCGGGTACGGGTTCTCGTTGGTGTTGAGCTTGACGAGGTTGTCGATGCGTGGCTGCTCGCCGGGCACGTACGGCTGCAGTGCCGCGATGCGCGGGCTCCAGAAGCCCGACTTCGGCGCGCCCAACGCGGTCAACCAAGCAGGCGCGCCAGCGTCAACAGCGCCAGCAACACCATCCACATCACGACCGATCGCCACACCAGGCCGACCACACTGCGTAGATGCGCCGGCTCGGGCTCGCGGCCCGGCGTGCTTCCGCTGTCGAAGGTGCGCGCGCTCAGCAGAGGGTCGCCGGCCTGGGCGCGCTGCAACGGATCGGTGATCGGCACCGGGCTGAGCGTACCGCCGCCTAGCCGCACATTCACTGCGCCCGAGGTCGCCGCGAGGATCACGCCGTCGTTCGGATCAGGGAAGCGACTCGCGTCGTTGCGCCAGCAATCGATCGCCTCTTCGAAGCTGCCGACCACCGCGAAGCCGAGCGCCGTGATTCGCGCCGGTAGCCAGTCGATGGCGCCCCACGCACGGTGCGCCGCCTGTTGCACCCACACGCTCGACGGCTGGTTCGTCGCGCCGCTCTTGTGCGCCCAATAGCGCGCCACGAACTCGCTCATGCGATAGAAGACAGCACCGGCTGGCCCCAACCCGAACGCGGCCAGAATCGAAAACCACGCCAGCACGCCGAACACGTGTCGGTGAGCAGCAATGACCGAATGCTCGATCACATGACGCACGATTTCGCTGCGCGGCAAGTCGGCTGCGTCGACACGCTGCCAATGCGCCAGCAGCGATCGGGCGAGCGGCTCATCGCCATCGTCGAGCGCATCGCGAATGCCGGTGAAGTGATGGCTGAACTGCCGAAAGCCCAAGGTGACATAAAGCACCGCGATGCTCCACAGTACGGCAAAAGGCAAGCCCAGGGTGAGCACCAAAAGCCAGTGCACGCCGAGTGCGATCAGCGTCGGTATGAACACGGAAATGGCCCATGCGATCCACCCGTGATGCGGCTTGCCCGCGTCGAAATTGCGGCTGATCCAGCGCGTCCAGGCGAGCACGCCGCCGTAGATCGGGTTATGAAAGGCGAGCGGCCGCACCTGTTCGATCAGCAACGCGCACAGGATGGCAAAAAAGCTCATCCTTCGATGATAGCGACGAGGGCTTTTGCGACAACGGTTATCAGGCGATCATGAAGCGATAGAGATTGCGCAGCATGCCGGCCGTGGCGCCCCAAACGAAGCGCTCGTGCGCACCGTCCTGGTAAGGCATCGAGAACCACTCGCGCCGCTGCGATTCGCCATCGGATGATTGCCACACAATGCTGTGACGACGGTGGTTCGCAGGGTTCATGAGGAACGCCAGCGGCACTTCGAACGAGTCCGCGACTTCGTAGGGGTTGATTGTGAGCTCGAACCCCGGCTTCACCAGCGCGACCACTGGCGTGATGATGAAAGAAGTGCCAGTGGTGTAAGTTGGCAAGCTGCCCAGCACCTCGATGAAACGCGACTCCAATCCGACCTCTTCCCACGCTTCGCGCATCGCCGCCGCGGCGACGTTAATGTCTTCCGGATCGACGCGGCCACCCGGGAACGCCACCTGGCCGGAGTGGGTCGACAGATGCGTCGTGCGCTCGGTCAGCAGCACCGTCGGCACCTCGCGCATGACAATCGGAACCAGCACCGCTGCCTGAGCCGGCACGCGGTCGGCAAAGCGCGGCTCGCGCCGCACTTCAGGCGACCAGTTTGGCGGCGTCCCAAAGCGCGCACGCAACGCGAGGTCTGTCAGCTGCGACGCAGCGACTACGGGCAACTGGTGGTCGACGGCCATAACGGGCACGGTGCGTGGATCGAACGATGGCATGGGCACGAAAGGCGCCGCGTTGATCGGTTCGATAGGGTCGGATTGCATGGAAAAAAATAGGGATCGGCTTAGATGGTGAGAGCCTGAAACGGCACAAAAGACGCAGAGGTCACAGAACGCACCAACCATAACGCGCAACGACGAAGACTGCCGTCGCGTCCGACCAATCGAGGCGCCAATGCAAAAAGCCGCCATAACGGCGGCTTTTCGATGCACAGGAACAAATGCCTGCAGGCTGCTTATTGCGCCGCGGCTGCCGGTGCGGCAGTCTTGCTGCGAAGTTGCAGCTTTTCCTTGATGCGTGCTGAACGACCGCTGCGCTCGCGCAGGTAGTACAGCTTGGCGCGACGGACGTCACCGCGGCGCTTGACTTCAATGGCGGCGATCAGCGGGCTGTAGGTCTGGAACGTACGCTCCACGCCTTCGCCGCTCGAAATCTTGCGCACCGTGAAGCCGCTGTTGAGGCCGCGGTTGCGCTTGGCGATCACGACGCCTTCGTAGGCTTGGATACGCTTACGGGTACCTTCGACGACGTTCACGCTGACGATGACCGTGTCACCGGGCATGAAAACGGGGATCTTTTTGTCGAGGCGGACGATTTCTTCCTGCTCGAGGGTTTCGATGAGATTCATGACTTTCCTGATGTCGATCGTGCTCGCGCTACACAAAAGGCGTTTGGCGGGTTCGACTCTGAAAGAGTCGAGGTACGTCACGCGGCCGGGCAGAGGATCGAGGGAGCCTTAAATTATAGCTTTTTCTTCAAAGCCGTCTCGTCGGCCGCATCCAGACGACCAGCTGCGCGCGCTGCCTCGATAAGCTCGGGGCGTCGAGCCGCCGTGATCGCAAGGCTTTGATCGCGCCGCCAACGCTCGATCTGCATGTGGTGACCAGACATCAACGGCGTTGGGACGCTCACGCCGTTCCATTGCTCGGGGCGCGTGTAGTGCGGGCAGTCCAGCAAGCCATCGAGGGTCGGGTTGAAACTGTCCTGCGCATGACTGGCCTCGTCGCCGAGCACGCCAGGTTGCAGACGGGCGACGGCATCGAGCAAGGCCATCGCGGCGATCTCTCCACCCGACAGCACGAAGTCCCCGAGGCTGATCTGATGCGTGACGCGCGCATCGATAAAGCGCTGGTCGATCCCTTCGTAGCGGCCGCAGATCAAGACCGCGCCGTCGCCGGCAGACCAATGCTCGACCGATGCGTGGCGCAGAACTTCGCCAATCGGCGAGAACAGCACGACCGGTACGGCGACGGACGAGTCTCCGCGGGCAGCCAGCGCCGCATCGAGACAGGCCATGAGCGGTTCGGCCATCATGACCATGCCCGGACCGCCGCCAAAGGGTCGATCGTCGACGCGCTTGTAGTTGCCTTGCGCAAAATTGCGCGGATTCCAGAGGACGACCTCGACCTGCTTCGATTCGTAAGCGCGACGCGTGACACCGCTCGCGAAGAAGGGCGCGAACAGTTCGGGAAACAGCGTGATGAGGTCGAAGCGCATGGCGGTTCGATGAGCGACTAACGCGCGGCGCCTAGTACTCGGGCTGCCAGTCGACCGTGATCAGCCGGCCGGCAAGGTCGACCTTGTCGACGTAGACGGACACGAACGGCACCATGCGTTCAATCGGCTTGCCGTCTTCTTCAGCGGTCAACACCAGCGTGGTTTGCGGACCCGTCGCAAGCAGTTCACGCACGCTGCCGAGCGCTATGCCTTCGCGATTGACGACGTCGAGACCGATCAAATCGACCCAGTAGTACTCGTCTTCAGCCGCAGTCGGAAAGCTAGAACGCGGTACGAAAACGCGCGCGCCTCGCAGCGCTTCAGCCGCGGTCCGGTCAGGCACCTCGTCAGAGTGCGCGACGACCCAATTGGAATGTTCTTTGGCCTCGCGAATCGCGAGCTTGAAGGGGCCGGAAGTTCCGCCAGGCGGCTGGATGAACCAGCGCTTGGAAGAAAAAAGCGCCTCGGGTTGGGCGCTGTGGGGCATGACCTTAAACCAGCCTTTGATGCCCCAGGCATCGGCAATGCGCCCCACCTCGATCGCGTCCGCCGGCAGTGCGGCGGCTTCGAGCGTGGGCAGCATTACCTACCGCCGATCAGGCTGCTGCCTTGGGTGCCGCAGCAGCGGCTTGCTTGACCAGACGCATCACGGTCGGAGAAGCCTGTGCGCCGACGCCGGTCCAGTAAGCCAGGCGGTCCGATGAAATGCGGATGCTCTCTTCGTTTTCCTTGGCGGCCGGGTTGTAAAAACCCAGACGCTCGATGAAACGGCCATCGCGGCGAACGCGCTTGTCCGACACGACGATATTGAAAAACGGACGGCCTTTGGAGCCGCCGCGGGAGAGTCGAATGACGACCATGATTTATCCTTCGGGTGGTGCAGCAAGCCGGGAAAATCCCGATAACGCTTGCACACGGTGTTCTTCCAGCGTCGAGACACGCGACATGGCCACCCGGCCAGCGACACGCTGAAAAGCCCACGATTATAGCCCGCCCACCTGATTTTCAGACTCGGCCCGTCCCGCCGCCGTACCTCGTCCACCACAAATTGCCTCGCAGGCTCCTGATGACCACCATTCGCCCCAGCCGTGAAGACGATCTGCACGCCATCACCGCGATCTACGCCCACCATGTGCTGCACGGCACAGGCACCTTCGAAACCGATCCACCCACGGTGGCAGACATGACCGCGCGCCGCGCCGATGTGCTGTCCAAAGACCTGCCCTATCTGGTGGCAGAAGGCGACACCGGCGAGGTGCTCGGTTTTGCGTACTGCAATTGGTTCAAGCCACGGCCGGCGTACCGATACTCGGCGGAGGATTCGATCTATCTCGCCGAGAGCGCCCGCGGCCAGGGACTCGGCACTCAGTTGCTGGAGGCGTTGATGCGTGCAGCCGAAGCGGTCGGCGTGCGCAAACTCATCGCGGTCATCGGCGATTCGGCCAACCTCGGCTCGGTCGGCGTCCATCGAGCACGAGGCTTTTCACACGTCGGCGTGTTGAAGGATTGCGGCTGGAAGTTCGGTCAATGGCGAGACGTGGTGTTGATGGACAAGGTTTTAGGCCAGGGCAGCGACACCGCGCCGGAGTAAAAAGGCGCGATGAAAAACAAGACCCTGGCCGCGTGGCTTGCCTTTGTCGGCGGCCCGCTCGGCCTGCACCGCTTCTACCTGCGTGGCCTTGGCGACATGCTTGGCTGGCTTCTGCCCATTCCGACAGCGCTGGGCCTCTACGGCATAGAACGCGCGCGGCTCAACGGTCTGGATGACCAATGGAGCTGGCTGCTCATCCCATTGATCGGTTTCACCATCGCTGGGTGCGCGTTGACCGCGATCATCTACGGCCTGATGACGCCTGAAAAATGGAACGGGCGCTTCAACGCCGGAGCGGCACCCGATGCACCTTCCGGGCAAACCGGATGGCTCACCATCGGCGCCATCGTCGTGTCGTTGCTGATCGGCACGACGGTCCTCATGTCGAGCATTGCTTTCAGCTTTCAGCGCTACTTCGAATACCAGGTCGAAGAAGGCCGAAAGATGTCGCAGTAACTTTTCGCCCGCTGCGCGCCAGCCCTCGATCGGCTGCTAAAAAATCTGCAGGCTGATCCAGTAGGCGATTGCAGCGACGAAAGCCGATGCAGGAATGGTGAAGACCCACGCCCACACGATGTTGCCCGCCACGCCCCAGCGCACGGCACTGGCACGCTGAGTGGCGCCGACGCCGACGATAGCGCCCGTGATGGTGTGCGTCGTCGACACCGGAACACCCAGAGCGGTTGCAAGAAACAAGGTGAGCGCCCCACCCGTCTCCGCACAGAAACCGCCGACCGGCTTGAGCTTGGTGATCCGCTGCCCCATGGTCTTCACGATGCGCCAGCCGCCGAACATCGTGCCGAGCGCGATCGCGGTGTAGCAGCACACGATGGTCCAAGTCGGCGGACTGGCGTCGTTGGCATTGGCATAGCCGGTGGCGATCAGCAGCATCCAGATGATGCCGATGGTTTTTTGCGCATCATTGCCGCCGTGGCCCAGGCTGTAGGCGCCGGCCGAGACGAGTTGCAGCCGGCGGAACCACCGGTCGACCCGCGATGGCGTCGATCGGCGAAACACCCAGGCGACCAGGATCATCATGAAGGAGCCGAGCAAAAAACCGAGCAGCGGCGACACGAAGATGAAGGCCACGGTCTTCCAGATTCCCGAAGCCACCAGCGCACTCGAGCCGGCCTTGGCGATCACCGCGCCGACGATGCCACCGATGAGCGCATGCGAAGAACTGCTCGGAATGCCGTAGTACCAGGTGGCGAGGTTCCAGCTGATGGCGCCGATCAGCGCACCGAACACCACGTGCACGTCGATCACGCTCGGCTGCGCGATGCCTTTGCCGACAGTCGCCGCCACGCTCAGGTGAAAGACGAAGATCGCCACCAGATTGAAGAACGCCGCGAAGACCACCGCCTGCCCCGGCTTCAACACACCAGTCGACACGACCGTCGCGATCGAATTCGCGGCGTCGTGAAACCCGTTCATGAAGTCGAACAGGATCGCCAGCACGACGAGCAAAACCACGACCCACAGGCTGACCTGAACTGCTGCCATGCGCGCTTACCGGTTCACGAGTTCTCGAGGACGATGCCCTCGATCACGTTCGCCACGTCTTCGCATTTGTCGGTGATGGTTTCGAGAAGTTCGTAGATGGCCTTCAGCTTGATGACTTCGCGCACATCGGGCTCTTCGCGAAAGAGCTTGCTCATGGCGCTGCGCATCACGCGGTCGGCGTCGGATTCGAGCCGGTCGATCTCTTCGCAGGTCTTCAGCACCGCCTCGGCCACGGCCGGGTCGGCGATCTTGCCGAGAAACTTGACTGCGTCTTTCAGGCGGTCGCAGCACTTAACGCTGAGCGCGGTGAGTCGCACGATCTCGTCGGTCATGTGGCGCACGTCGTACAGCGCCATGGTTTCGGCAGAGTCCTGGATCAGATCGGCCACATCGTCCATCGTGTTGATGAGCTTGTGGATCTGCTCGCGATCGATCGGCGTGATGAAGGTCTTGTGGATCAACCGGTTGACGTCGTGCGTCACGCGATCGGCTGCACGCTCGGCATTGTCGACATCGCGGTTGTATTGCTCACGCAGGTGGACATCGTTGTAGTTGGCAACGAGATTCTCGAAAGCACGTGCGGCCTCGACGATGCGCTCGGCGTGCTGGTTGAACATCTCGAAAAAATTCCCCTCGCGGGGCAGCAGCTTGCCGAACATAGCGCTCTCCTGAATGCGCGGCTAACACACGTTCATGACGCCGCTGTGAAAAACCGCGCAAGTGTAATGGCCGGCCGCGAAGGCGGCCGCGCGCTCAGACGATGCGCTTGACCACCTGGCCCGAGACACGCGCCAGCGCGGCAGCAGGCACCTTGTCGGGCGCGATCTCCGCCAGTGGCTTGAGCACGAAGGCGCGTTCGCGCATGCGCGGATGCGGCAGCGTGAGCGTGTCGCTGTTGCGCACCGTGTTGGCATACATCAACAGATCGAGATCGAGCGTGCGCGGTGCATTGGGAAACGGCCGTTCGCGTCCGGCAGCTTCTTCGAGACGCTGCAACGCAGCGAGCAACTGCTCGGCATCGAGGCCGGTGCGCAAGGCCACAACCGCATTCACGAAATCCGGCCCTTCTGCATTGACGGGCTCGCTACGGTAGAGCGACGAGCGTGCGGTGACGACGGTTCGCTGCAACGCGCCGAGCGCAGTCATCGCCTCTTGCACCGTGGCCGCTGCATCGCCCAGGTTGGCGCCGAGCCCGACGTAGGCAGACACCGTCGGGTACTCGTCCCGGCCCCGCCGCACCGGCGCAGCCGAACGCTTCGACGGCGCGCCCTTGCCGCTGGCGGCACGCCGGGGCGGCGCGCCGCGTGGCGGTCCGCTGTTGGGCCGTCCGGCCGGACGCGCTGGAGATCGGCTCATGCTGCTGCAGCGCCCCCATCGCCCTCTGCACCGCCGTCGCTGCCTTCGCCGCCACCGCCCGCGCGCGGCTTGCGCCGGCGACGTCGTTTGCGCGGTGCAGCCGTACCCTCGCCCTCTTGCGGGAACTCACCGCCCGGCGCATCGGCCTCATCGCGTTCACCGCGATCACCGCGATCGTCCTGGTCACCGCCGATACCACGAACATCCTGCGGCTCACGCGGCGCGTTCGGCGACGCACTGTCCTTCGGCAGCGGATCGCGGACGCGCACCCGTTGTCTCGTTTTCTGTTCGTCGCGGACCTGGTCCATCAGGTCTTGCCGGCGCAGGTCGTCTGCCGTGCTGAATTCCTGCCACCACTCGCCGATGGCCTCGCTGATCTCACCGACATCGGCGCGCAACCGCATGAAGTCGAACGCGGCGCGAAAGCGTGCCTGTTCGACCAGGCTGTACGGCGTCGCGCCGCTGCGCTTGTCGAATCGCGGCTGCATCATCCAGATTTCTCGCATGTCGGCGGCCAGCTTGCCGCGACCCGACACGTCGCCGATGCGCGAATTGAAGACATCGTCGATCGCGTCCTGCAGTGCCGGATAGGCCGGCTGGCCGCGTTGTCCGTTGCGGCCTTCGAGTCGCGCTGCCCAGCCGTCGCGCACATCGGCCCACAGCACGCAGGCCAGCAAGAAGCTCGGCGCCACCGGCTTTCCTTCACCGACACGGCGGTCGGTGTCGATCAATGCGGCTTTGACGAAGGCCTGGTCGGCCCGCTCGACCACCACATCGAGCAGCGGATAGATGCCCTTGGCGAGCCCGAGCTTGCGCAGCTGTGCGACTGTTGCAATCGCGTGCCCGGTTTGCAGCAACTTCAGCATCTCGTCGAACAAGCGGCTCTGCGGCACGTCGGCCAGCAGTTTGCTGGACTCGATCAATGGCGCGGCCGTTTTCGCTTCCATCTTGAAGCCGAGCGCAGCCAGCTTGGCCGAGAAACGGATTGCGCGAATGATGCGCACCGGGTCTTCACGGTAGCGCGTGGCCGGGTCGCCGATCATCCGGAGCGTCAGCTTCTGCGCGTCCTTGATGCCGTTGTGATAGTCGACGACCACCTGATTGGCGGGGTCGTAGTACATCGCGTTGACGGTGAAGTCGCGGCGCGCCGCGTCTTCTTCCTGCGGGCCCCAGACGTTGTCGCGCAGCACGCGGCCGCTGGCGTCGACCGCATGTTTCATGCTGGCCAGTTCGCCCTTGCTGGTGCGCTCGTTACCGGCGACCTGCTCGGCGGCGGCGTTGTCCATGTAGGCGCGAAAGGTCGAAACTTCGATCACTTCATGTTCGCGGCCACGGCCGTACACCACGTGCACGATGCGAAAGCGCCGGCCGATGATGAAGGCGCGGCGAAAGAGCCCCTTGACTTGCTCCGGCGTCGCGTTGGTCGCCACGTCGAAGTCCTTGGGCCGCAGGCCGAGCAGCAAGTCGCGCACTGCACCGCCGACGACATACGCCTCAAAGCCGGCCTGTTGAAGCGTGGTGACCACGTTTTTTGCGCGCTCATCGACCAGTGCCGGGTCGATCCCGTGCACCGATGCGGCGACCTCCTGGCGCTTGCCGAAGCGGCTTTTGCCGCGGGAGCCGTCGGCGGATTTGCCGAGCAGTTTGTCGATGAATGTCTTGATCATTGTGTTTGGTAGCTCTTACTCATTTTCAAGCATCGCGCGAATCAACGGGATCGTGATCGCGCGCTGCGTTTGCAGTGCATAGCCGTCGAGCTGATCCAACAGCTCCATCAGGCTTCCCAGGTCGCGGCTGAATCGATGCAGCACATAGTCGAGCACATCGTCCGACAACATGACGCCGCGGGCATCGGCGGCCTGGCGCAACACCGCGCGGCGCTCGGGTTCGCTCAACACCTGCAAGTGAAACACGTGCCCCCAGCCAAGCCGTGTGCGCAAGTCTTCACGCAACGGCAAGTCGGCCGGCGGCAGCGCGCCCGCTGCCACCACGCCACGCTGAAGCGTCTGCGCATTGACGAACCAGTTAAAGGCCGCGTGCTGCTGCACCGCCGTGTAGAGATGGACGTCGTCCATCAGCACGGCGCTCCATCGCTCATCGAACTCGATCGGCTCGATCACACCTGCATGCAGCCAGCCGACGGTTGCGCCTTGCTCCCGCAACGCGACCCGAACCGATTCGAGCAAATGCGTCTTGCCGCTGCCGCCTTCGCCCCACAGGTACGTCGGAACCGGGGAATGCAATGCGGGGCCTGCACCGGCACCGACCCACAACTGCAGATGCCGCAGCGTCGCTTCGTTCGGGCCCGCAAAGAAGCCCGCGAAGGTCGGACCTGTGGCAATGCCGATGTCGAGCGCCAGCTGTTTCATCCCGGAAGGTTCATGGAGGAGGCCAATGGAGCGAGGTGTCGCGGCCCTTAAAATCGTGAGGAATTCTATCGGCCCGGCCACCATGGTCGCCGGCGCCTGTCTCTGTTCAGCCCTCTTCTTCTATCGACCGCCCATGACTTCTTCTTCGTCCACCCCGCTCAGCTACAAGGATGCCGGCGTCGATATCGATGCCGGCGACGCGCTGATCGAGCGCATCAAACCGCTCGCGAAGAAGACGATGCGCGAAGGCGTTTTGGCTGGCATCGGCGGCTTCGGCGCACTCTTCGAAGTGCCCAAGCGCTACAAGGAGCCGGTGCTGGTGAGCGGCACCGATGGCGTCGGCACCAAGCTCAAACTGGCTTTCGAATGGCAGATGCACGACACGGTCGGCATCGACCTCGTCGCCATGAGCGTCAACGACGTGCTGGTGCAAGGCGCCGAGCCGCTTTTCTTTCTCGACTATTTCGCCTGCGGCAAGCTCGACGTCGACACCGCGGCAGCCGTGGTCGGCGGCATCGCACTGGGTTGCGAACTCAGCGGCTGCGCGCTGATTGGGGGCGAGACGGCCGAGATGCCGGGCATGTACCCGAACGGCGAATACGACCTCGCGGGCTTTGCCGTCGGCGTTGTCGAAAAATCGAAGATCCTGACCGGTCAGAGCGTCCAACCCGGCGACGTGGTGCTCGGCCTCGCCTCGAGCGGCGTGCATTCCAACGGGTTCAGCCTGGTGCGCAAGGTGATCGAGCGGGCGCAGCAACCCGACGGTGACGGCTTGCCCGCGACGCTCGATGGTCAGCCCTTCCGCCAAGCGGTGATGCAGCCGACGCGGCTGTATGTGAAGCCGGTGCTCGCAGCGCTCGCTGCCCATCCGATCAAGGCGCTGGCACACATCACCGGCGGCGGTTTGCTCGAGAACATTCCGCGCGTGCTGCCAGAAGGCACCGCCGCGCACCTGAAGAAGGGCAGCTGGCCAAAGACCGAGCTCTTTGCGTGGCTGCAAAAGATCGCTGGCATCGACGACATCGAAATGAACCGGACCTTCAACAACGGCATCGGCATGGTGGTCGTGCTCGACGCAGCCGAAGCCGCCGCCTGCGCCGAAACGCTGCGAGCCGCCGGTGAAGCGGTGTACGAGATCGGCACGATCGCCGCGCGCGGCGATGGCGCTGCTGTCGTCGTGGCCTGAGCAGACGTCAGTCCGTCCGTCTCTGTCCGCCCGTTTGCATCACACCGGCACATGGCCCGTTCGAACAAGTCTCCCGAATCTGCAGTTCTCGCTCGCAGCAGTGCGCAGCCGCCGCGCGTCACAGCGGCCGAGCGACCTGCGTCTCGCACCGTCGTGATCGCGAGTTACCTGCTCATCACCGGCGGACTGCTGCTGGTGATGTGGAAAGACCTGCTTCCCGGCCTGCTGTTCGTTTGCATCGGATTTCTTGCGACCCGCGCGTTTGCGCGCGGTATCGAGAGTCTGGTGCGCCGCGCTCTGCCCGCCCGCATGGGTCATCCGATCACATCGACCTTGCCCGGCGTGCTCGCGGCTGCTTTCGTGGTGCTCGCCCCCATCGGGCTGGTCGCGCTCGTCTTCGCCGAGGCGCGCGAGTTCGTTCTCAATGCGCCGGAGCAATACAAGGAATTGCTGGATTACATCGCGCGCACCGTGCTCGAACTGAAGCTCAAGCTGCCTGAGACAGTGAGCGTGTATCTGCCCGACGGCGCTGCGGAGGTTCAGCGCATGGTTGCCAGCTATTTGCGTACGCAAGCTGGCGCGCTGGCGCTCACGGGCCGGGCCTGGCTGGGCGGATTGCTGTTCGCTTACGTCGGGTTGATCGTCGGTGCGCTGGCCGGCGTCTCGCGCGGGCATCTGATGCAAGGTCCGCTGGCGACGCAATTGGAGCAGCGCATACGGTTGTTCGGCGAAGCCTTTCGGCAAATCGTCGCAGCCCAGTTCTGGATTGCAGCGTTCAACACGCTGCTTACCGCAGGCTTTCTCTTGCTGCTGCTGCCGTTGTGGGGCATGCGTCTGCCATACGAGCCGGCGCTGATCACCTTGACATTCGTGGCGGGGTTGGTGCCGATCGTAGGCAATCTCTTGTGCAACACGGTATTGACGCTGGTCGGCCTGTCGGTGTCGCCTGCGGCTGCCGCTGCATGCCTCGTATTTCTCATCGTGATCCACAAGGGCGAGTACGTCATCAACGCCAAAGTGGTCGGCACCAAGACACACATGGCGGTGTGGGAGTTGCTGGCCGTGATGTTCGTGGCCGAAGCGGTTTTCGGGCCTGCCGGGCTGGTGGCGGCACCGCTGTTCTATGCGTACCTGAAGAAAGAGCTGGAAGCGAATCGGCTGGTGTGAAGCGGCGATGTCTGGTCAGGTGGCCGCTGCAGCCGGGTTCGGTACCGGCGTGGCTTCCGGTGCATCCGGGTCCATCCACTTCGCCGCATGGCTGCGCAGTGCATCGAGCTGCAACCAGATCAACGCGAGCTGCGTTCGCACCAGACGAACTTGCGCATCGTCAGCGCCTTCCGTGATGTCTTCGGCCAGTGCATTGAGAGCTGCGCGCGCGGCCAATGCAGCCGGCGTCTCGTTCCAGTAAAGATTGCTGCCGCCAAGCCCCTCGGTCAAACGTTCTAACGCCAGCGCAGCCTGTTCGGCCGCTTCGCGCAAGACGACCGCACGCGGTACGTCCCGCAACACCTCGCGATGGGCGCCGAGCGCCGACAGATAGCTCAGCATGGTGTGCGACTGGATCAAAAAGCGCAGGGCCACGCCGGCACGCGGCCGCACGAAATTCGGCTCACGGAACATCTCGGAAACTGCCGTCGACAGCGCTGCATCCGAGTTGTGCGCATTGCGTCGTGCAAGACGGTAGTCGAGATCGTCGCGGGCGCCCGAACGATATTGCTCGACGATCTGCCGCAGATAGCCCGCGTGGTGCCGCATCGCCAGCGCCGCCAGTTCGTGAATGCGCCGACCCTGCCAGTGCGGCAGCACGAACAGCACGGCGAGCCCGGCGATGATGCTGCCGATGGCAGTGTCGAGCAGGCGCGGCACGATCAACACCTCGCTGTCGCCGACCTGGTTGAAGCACATCAGCACCAGCAAAGTCATCGCCGCGGTGGCAACGAGATAGCGCGTGGTGCGCGTCGCGAAGAAGAGCACGCCGGCGGCCACGGCGATCATCGATTGCAGCAATGGCTGCGGAAAAAGATCGAGCAAGGCCCAGCCCACCACGACACCGATCACGGTTCCGGCGATGCGCTGCCCCATTCGCGCAACGGTGTCGCCATAGCTTTGCTGGCAGACGAAGAGCGTGGTGAGCAAAATCCAGTAGCCCTGCGCCGGATGGATCGCGCGCATTACGCCGTAACCGACGGTCAGCGCAATGGCCAACCGCATGGCATGGCGAAACAGCGGTGCGCGCGGCGTGAACTGCCGTTGCACGCGCTCGGCGGCATCGCGCCAGGAGCGCGGCGACCGGTCGAGCAGGCTCATGTCGGTGCGGCCGAGGCCCGCGGCCGGGTGCGCGGTGTTGCTGGCGCCGGCCAGTTGACCGTCGAGCTGCGCGAGGTTGCGCGCCAGCGCTTCGACGGACGGCAGCAAGGCCGCCCGCGCCGCGCGATCCTCTGACTTGACCGCGTCCGGGGAATGCGCGTCCGCTTCGGCGCGCGCATGTTCAAGGGCATTCCGCAGTTCGGCTAGCGCCTGAACGCTGTAGCCGTCTGACACGAATGGCTCGCGCCGCGCGATCGACTGCCCCAGTTGTTGGCAGGCGCGCCCCTGCAGCCCGAGCACACGCTGGCAGCGATAGAGCAGGTCGCTGTGAAAGAACGCATCGGCCAGCGCGTTGTAGTCATCGTGAGACGAACTCGCCCGCTCGTGCACATCCTGCGCGATCAGGTACAGGCCGCGATAGCGTGCGATGCGACCGGTCGGCGCCCGTGCGCCGATGCGGCGAAAGATGCTTTCCTTGGCATTGTTGAGTTCGGTCACCACGGTCGCATTGAGCTGCGCCAACGCGAGCCGTTTGTGCTCGATATTGACGTCCCGCAACGGCTCGAACAGCGACGCCTTGAACTGCACGTAGTCACCGAGCACGGTGAAGAGCCGCACCAGCATCGCCTGCACGGGTTGTGCAGGAAACATGGCGCACCACGCCACCGACAGCACGCCGTACCAGGCAGCGCCCGCCAGCAAGAGCAATGGTTCACGGTCGTGCGGCACTCCGGAACTCAGCGCGTTGTCGGCGGCGAGCGTGGCGTACAGCGCCAGGATCAGCGTTGCGTAAGCGATGGCTTTGTAGCGCGCTCCCACGGCGCCGAGCATCGTCAACACGAAGGCTGTCAGCGCCAGTGCGGCGATAAACAGCGGCGGCCAATCGAAGAGGAATTCGACCGAATAAGCCGCCGCCGCGAAGCAGGCCAGCGTAACCACCTGCGCCCGAAACCGGCCGCGCCAGCTGTCGTCGGTTTCGGCCAGCGCGCTGGCGATGGCACCAAGAAAGAGCGGGATCATCACGTCCTGCCGCTCGGTCAGCCAGCAGGCGGCCATCAGGCCGCCGAGCGCGAGCAGCACGCGCAATGGTTGGGCGCGCGCAGCGAGCGCGCGCCAATGCTGGCGCAGGGCATGGAAGGACGAATTGGACATAGCCATGTAGTGGCGCAGGATGCGTGCCAAGTTGCTGCGACCCCAGTTTGCGACTGCCGCCGCGCTACCCATTTGATAGCGTCATCTGCAGGCGCAGCGCGCGCGGTGGTTGGTTTTGGCGGCGACGCCTAGACGTAGCCGCAGAAGCGCAGCGCATGACCGTCGGGTTCACGAATTGCGAACTCGCGCAGGCCCCAGGGCTGCGAGACGGGTGATTCGGTCACCGTCACGCCGCGCTTCAGGTAAGCCTCGTGCAAGCCGTCGACATCGTGGCCGACGTGGATGACGATCTCGCCCCGCCACTGCCGCGTCTCGCGCGCATTGCATTGCCAGAGGCGGATGTAGACCGGGTCACCGTGGGTGCGATCCCCCTTCTTGACGCGCGCATAGCTCGGCGGTTCGCCAGCGATGAAGTCAAGCTCGAAGCCCAGCACGTCGCAGAAATAGCGTGCGGCACGCGCCGCATCGGCCACGGGCAACAACGGCTGGATGCCGTGGAATCGATGCAGCGTGCCGAGGTCGACAACGCCGAGCCGCGGAACAGGCGCGGTGCTCATGCCACGCGCCGCAGCGTGGCCACACGCTCGGCGATGACGTCGATGTCGAGCGCGTCGTCGGCGTTCGTCAGGTAGGTTCCGAGATCGCGCACCGCCTCCGAGGTATTGCCCTGCTCGGCGTGGGCAAGGCCGCGGTCGCGGTGCTCAGACCATGCGTCCGGCAACAGGGCCACGAGGCGATCCTGCACCGCGATGGCGCGTTGCCAGTCTTCCTGCGTGCGATGCACTTCCTTCAGATTGCGCAGCATGCGCGCGATGATTTCACGGGGTGCCGCGGGCTGCAGGTACAGCCCGAGCGGCACATCGAAATCGTCGACCAGGCCATTGCTGCGCTTGTACGGCTCGAGCCGCTCGCCGAGTTCTTCGCGCGAGAGTGATTTGCCGGTGAAAGGGTCGATCACGACCTGTCCTTTCGGCAAGGTCACCTTCAACATGAAGTGACCCGGAAAGGCAACGCCGCGTGCGTGCAGCCCGAGCCCCTGCGCCAGCTCCATCCACAGCACCGCGAGCGAGATCGGGATGCCGCGGCGGGTGCGCAGCACGGCGTTCAGATAGCTGTTGTCCGGGTCGTAGTAGTCGTTGACGTTGCCGCCGAAACTCAGATCGTGAAAGAAGAACTGGTTGAGCAACCGCAGCCGTTGGAGCGGCGCGGCATCTGCCGGCAGGCGGCGCTTGAGCCGGGCCAGCAATTGGTCGACATCGCCGAGCACCTGTTGCACATCGAGCTCGGGGTACTCATCCTGCGCCAGGCTAGCGGCGGCTTCGAGCAGCGGAAAGTGGTCGTCGCTCTGCACGAGCGAGCCGAAATACTCAAGAGCGGTGGGCGCTGAAAAGCGGAGGGACATGTGTCTTTGTAGTGGAGGCATCCGGGAGCGTCAAGCTCTGACGCACGGACCCGTTCAGCGCTGCGTCGACGAGCTCAACGCCGCATGAAGCTGCGAAGCTTGACGCCGACCAGCGCCAGCGTTGCAAAGTAGAGGGCCGCGGCACTCACGACGATGCCTGCCAGCAGCCCGACACGCAGCAGGCGCTGTTCGCGCAGGGCGATCCAGTCGAAGTGCTGGTTGCCCCACACAAGCAGCGCGCCCAGCACCACTGTCCCGGCCAGCACTTGCGCAATGAAGCGGCCCCAACCGGGTTCAGGCTTGAAGCTGCCGGCCCGGCGCAGGCCGATCAGCAGCAGCAGCGCATTCACCAGCGTCGCGATACCGATCGACAGGGTCAGCCCCGCGTGCTGCATCTGCGGCACCAGAAAAATGTTGAGCACCTGCGTCAACGCCAGCGCGCCGAGGCTGATGCGCATTGGCGTGCGCATGTCGTGCCGCGCGTAGTAGCCGGCGGCAAGCACCTTGATGGCGACGATGCCGAGCAGACCGGTGCCGTAGCCCATCAAGGCCGCCGTGGTGCGCTGCACGTCGAGCGCGCTGAACGCGCCGTTGTGAAAAAGCACCGCTACCAGCGGCTGCGGAAACACCAGCAGCGCGACGGCGCACGGCACGGTGAGCAGCACCACGAGGCGCAGGCCCCAATCGAGCATCGCCGAGTAACGGATGTCGTCCTTGGCGGCACGCGCGGCGGCGAGTTGCGGCATCAGCACCACGCCCAGCGCCACGCCGAGCATCGCGCTGGGGAACTCCATCAGCCGATCGGCGTTGGTGATCCAGGTAACGCTGCCTTCGGCCAGATGCGATGCGATCTGCGTGTTGATAAGCAGCGAAATCTGGGCGCCGCTGACACCGATGAGCGCAGGCAGCATCAGCCTGAGAATCTTGCGCGTGGTCGGGTCGGCCCATGCAGCTCGGAGGGCGGCCCATCGCACGCCGATGCGCGGCAGCATGCCGAGCGAGCGCAGCGCAGGAATTTGCAGCGCCAGTTGCAAGATGCCGCCGACCATCACGCCGATGCATTGCGCATAGATGGGCTCGATGCCGTAGCGCCTGAAAAGCGGCGCACCGAGCACGATCGACGAAATCAGCGCCAGGTTCAGCAAGACCGGCGACGCGGCGGGCACGACGAACTTACGCCACGTATTGAGAATGCCGCCCGCCAACGCCACCAGCGACATGAAGCCGATGTACGGAAACATCCAGCGCGTCATGACGACCGCGCTGTCGAAGCCGCCCGATTGCTTCAGTCCACTGGCCATCGCCCACACCATCAGCGGCGCGGCCACGACGCCGACCACGCACAGCACCACAAGGGTCCAGGTCAGCAACGTGCCGACGTGGTCTATGAGCTGCTTGGCGCCTTCGTCGCCGTGCTCCGTCTTGCAGGCGGCCAGCACGGGTACGAAGGCCTGACTGAAGGCGCCTTCGCCGAGCACGCGACGAAACAGGTTGGGAATGCGAAACGCGACGTAAAAAGCGTCGGTGAGCGCGCTGACGCCGAACACCGAGCTCATCAGTACGTCGCGCACGAGGCCGGTGATGCGCGAGGCCAGGGTCAGCAGCGAGACGGTGGAGGCAGAGCGAAAAAGTGACACCGGGCGAGTGTATGTGCGCACCGTGCCGCTGCGGATGGCGTCTTGTCCGGCCCCGCCTATAATGGAAGGCTTTGCTGCATCATCCTCAGACACTAAAGGATCCGAATCATGGCATCAGCCAAACCCAAGAAAAAGAACCCCCGCCTCGCATCGGGCCGTAAACGCGTCCGTCAGGGCACGAAACTGAACGCTGCGAATACCTCGCTGCGCTCCAAGTACCGCACCGCTGTCAAGAACGTCGAAAAGGCTGTTCTGGCCGGCGACAAGACCAAGGCGACCGAACTGTTCGCCAAGGCACAAAGCATTGTGGACACGGTTGCCGACAAGGGCATCTTCCACAAGAACAAGGCAGCTCGCGACAAGAGCCGCCTCTCGACGAAGGTCAAGAACCTCGTCCTGGCGCCTGAAAAGGCCGCCGCCTGACACCAGTCAGGCAAACAGCCCGGACGGGTCTCCCGTCCGCCGTTTGATCGGGGTGCGCTGCAGCAAAGTGAAAAAACCGCCTTCGGGCGGTTTTTTCATGTCTGCGCTCTTTGCACTATGTGAGTTCTAAGCCTTCTTGGTATCCGGCACGCCGCAAACCTCACCGACCTGCAACCCGTTGTCGCGGGCGAAGTTCATGACGAAGTCCCAGGCCATGACCTCGTGCTCGCGCAGTTCGCGATTCACGATCACGCATTTGACGCCGTTGATGGTGGTCGGAACGCACCAAGGCGAATAGCTCAAATGATCGCCTGGCACGGCGCCGCCTGGCCTGAACGAACTCATGACGCCCGCCAGACGTTCGGCCCAATCGCTGGGGCGAAATGCACGGCCATCACTCGTGATGCCTTGAACAAAGATGACTTGAGAGGCGGGGGAGTCCATGAATCGGGTTGAACTGCAACAGGATGCTGCAGTGCACCATGATTTTAGCCATGCGCTCTGCACAGGACGTGCCAAGGGCATTGCTGTGATGCGGAATCGTCACCGCTTGCGACGATGACGCCGCCTAGAATTCCCCTTCCTTTTTCCGGAGTACCGCATGAGCGCCCCAGTGCAACCCACCTCGCCCCACGTCATGAACACTTACGGTCGGCTGCCGATCGCGCTGTCGCACGGCCAGGGCTGCCGAGTCTGGGACACCAACGGCAAGGCTTATCTGGACGGACTGGGCGGCATCGCGGTCAACACGCTCGGCCATAACCATCCAGAGCTGGTGCCGGCGTTGCAGGACCAAATTTCGAAGCTGATTCACAGCTCCAATTACTACCACGTGCCCGGCCAGGAGCAACTGGCCGCCAAGCTCTGCGAACTGTCGGGGCTGACCAACGTGTTTTTCTGCAGCACCGGTCTGGAAGCCAATGAGGCGGCCCTCAAGCTGGCGCGCAAGTTCGGTCATGACAAGGGCATCGAGCGACCTGAAATCGTCGTCTATGAGCACGCCTTTCATGGCCGCAGCATCGCCACGCTGTCGGCCACCGGCAACCCGAAAATTCAGGCCGGTTTCGGCCCGCTGGTTGAAGGCTTTATCCGTGTGCCGTTGAACGACATCGAGGCGTTGAAGAACGCCACCCAAGGCAATCCGAACGTCGTCGCCGTGTTCTTTGAGGCCATTCAGGGCGAAGGCGGGATCCACCCGATGGCGCTGGAATACATGAAGCAGGTGCGCGCCCTGTGCGACCAGAAAGACTGGCTGATGATGATCGACGAGGTGCAGTGCGGCATGGGTCGCACCGGCAAGTGGTTCGCGCACCAGTGGGCCGGCATCTTGCCCGACGTGATGCCGCTGGCCAAGGGCCTGGGCTCGGGCGTGCCGATTGGTGCGGTGGTGGCCGGCCCGAGGGCCGCGCACATCTTCGGCCCGGGCAACCACGGCACCACGTTCGGCGGCAACCCGCTGGCGATGCGTGCCGGCGTCGAAACCATCCGCATCATGGAAGAGCACAAGCTGCTCGACAACGCCGCTAAGGTGGGCGCTCATTTGAAGGCGGCGTTGGAGCGCGAGTTCGAAGGCTTGGCGGGCGTGAAGGACGTGCGCGGCCAGGGGCTGATGATCGGCATCGAACTCGATCGTCCCTGCGGCATCATCCTGAATCGCGCTTGCGAAGCGGGCCTGCTCCTGAGCGTGACGGCCGACAGTGTGATCCGCCTGGTGCCACCGCTCATCCTGAGCACGGCCGAGGCCGACGAAATCGTCGCCCTGCTCGCACCGCTGGTGAAAGCCTTTCTGGCGGAGCCGATCAAATGACCGCAGCCACCAGCCAGCCGGTTCGCCACTACCTGCAGTTCTCCGACTTCACCGCGGACGAATACGCCTATGTGTTCGAGCGCGCGGCGATCATCAAGCAGAAGTTCAAAGCCTACGAAAAGCACCAGCCGCTGACCGACCGCACGATGGCGATGATTTTCGAGAAAGCCTCGACCCGCACGCGCGTGAGCTTCGAGACGGGCATGTACCAGCTCGGCGGCAGCGTGGTGCATCTGACCACCGGCGACAGCCAGCTCGGCCGCGCGGAGCCGATCGAAGACAGCGCGAGAGTCATCAGCCGCATGGTCGACATCGTGATGATCCGGACTTTCGGGCAAGACAAGATCGAGCTGTTTGCCGAGCACTCGCGCGTGCCGGTCATCAACGGCCTGACCAACGAATTCCATCCGTGCCAGATCCTGGCCGACATCTTCACTTTCATCGAGCACCGTGGCTCGATCAGGGGCAAGACGGTGGCGTGGGTCGGTGACGGCAACAACATGGCCAACACCTGGCTGCAGGCCAGCGAGATCCTCGGCTTCAAGGTTCATGTGAGCACGCCGAGCGGCTACGAAGTCGACCAGTCGGTCGCCGGCATACGCTCGACCGACAGCTACAAAGTCTTCGAGGACCCGATGGAAGCCTGCCGCGGCGCCGACCTGGTCACTACCGACGTCTGGACCAGCATGGGCTTCGAGGCGGAGAACGAAGCGCGCCGTGCCGCGTTCGCCGATTGGTGCGTCGACACGGAAATGATGGGCGCGGCGCAACCCGACGCGCTCTTCATGCACTGCCTGCCGGCACACCGTGGCGAGGAAGTCGAAGCCGATGTCATCGACGGGCCCCAATCGGTGGTGTGGGACGAGGCGGAGAATCGCCTGCACGCGCAAAAAGCGCTGATGGAGTTCTTGCTGCTCGGCAAGCTTTGATTTCTTGCGAAGGAAGCTCTGGACCGCGGCACCACGTTCGTGAGGGTGGCGTGTGCCGTAGGTCATTTCCCCGGGATGCGCGGGCATATCGTTCCACGAGGACTTCTTGACGGCACAGGCTAACGCTCGTTCGGCCGTTCACTCAGTCACATGCGCTGTTGGAAATAACCGACACCACGACCCCTTGCGCGGCGCTAACTTCGCTGCATGACTTTCTCTTCCACCGCGCTGCGCCTCTGGGACATCTCGCCGCCGGTTTACGCAGGGGCACCGGTGTTCCCCGGCGACACGCCGTACCAACAGCGCTGGGCCGCCAGCATTGGGCCGGGTTGCCCGGTCAACGTGAGCGAGATCAAGCTGTCACCGCACGTCGGCGCGCATGCCGATGCACCCCTGCACTACGACGCTGACGGCGCGAGCATCGGCGACCTCGATCTCACACCCTTTCTCGGGACTTGCCGCGTCATTCACGTGATCGCGCGCGGTCCGCTGATCGAGTGGTCGCACATCGCGCATGCGCTCGCCGACCTGCCGCCGCGCGTTCTGGTACGCACCTACGAACATGCACCGGTCGATCGTTGGGACGGCGACCTAGCCGCCTACGCGCCGGCCACCATCGAACGGCTTGCCGCGCTCGGCGTGCTGCTCGTCGGCATCGACACGGCGAGCATCGACCCGGCCGACAGCAAGACGCTCGACAGCCATCAGGTCATCCGCCGACTGAATCTTCGCGTGCTCGAAAACCTGGTGCTCGACGACGTTCCCGAAGGCGACTACGAATTGATCGCGCTGCCACTCAAACTCGTCAGCGCCGATGCCTCCCCCGTTCGTGCCGTCCTTCGCCAATTGCCCCAATGAGCTCCACCACCATGACACTCGACGACTGCCGCGCACTCGACCGCGAAGACCCGCTGCGCAACCTGCGCGACCAGTTCACTCTGCCCGAGGGCGTGATCTACCTCGATGGCAACTCGCTCGGTGTGCTGCCGAAATCGGCCCCCGCGCGCATTGCAGAAGTCGTCACGAAGGAATGGGGCGAAGGCCTCATCCGCTCGTGGAACACCGCAAGCTGGTTCGACTTGCCGCAGCGGCTCGGGGACAAGGTCGCGCGGCTTATCGGCGCAGCACCGGGCGAAGTTGTCTGTACCGACAGCACGTCGATCAACCTGTACAAAGTGCTGTTCGCGGCGCTGAGTCAGGTCGCGCAGAGCGGATCGAACCGCAAGGTCGTGGTGAGCGAGCGCAGCAACTTTCCGACCGACCTCTACATCGCCGAGTCGCTCTGCCGCGAGCGCGGCTTCACGCTCAAGCTCATCGAAGCCGCCGACCTTGCCGCATCGCTGACCGACGAAGTGGCCGTGCTGATGCTCACGCACGTCAACTACCGCACCGGCGCCATGCACGACATGAAGGCCGTCACCGCGGCCGCGCATGCCGCCGGTGCGCTCACCGTCTGGGACCTGGCGCACAGCGCTGGCGCCGTACCCGTCGCGCTCAATGAATGCGATGCCGACTTCGCAGTCGGCTGCAGCTACAAGTACCTGAACGGCGGCCCCGGCGCGCCGGCTTTCGTCTGGGTTCACCCGCGGCACGCGGGCCAGTTCGAGCAACCTCTGTCCGGTTGGTGGGGCCATGCCGCGCCGTTCGAATTCACCCCGCACTACAGGCCTGCACCGGGTGTGAGCCGATACCTTTGCGGCACCCAACCCATCGTCTCGCTCGCCGGCCTCGAATGCGGTCTCGACACCGTCCTCGCGGCCGAAGCCTTCAACGGCGGTTTCGGCAGCATGGCTGCATTGCGCACCAAATCGCTCGCGCTCACCGATGCGTTCATTGCGCTGGTCGAAGCACGTTGCCCCGATCGCTTCGCGCTCGTCACGCCGCGCGACCACGCGCAACGCGGCTCGCAGGTGTCCCTCGCCATGGCGGATGCCGCCGAGGCGGATGCCAACGCGGCCTACGCCATCGTGCAGGCCTTGATCGCACGCGGCGTGATCGGCGACTTTCGCGCAGGCGATGCGCAAATGCCGCACATCCTGCGCTTCGGCTTTACGCCGCTTTACCTCGGCTTCGAAGATGTCTGGCACAGCGTGGAACACATCGTGCAGGTGCTCGAAACCGAAGAATGGAAACGCCCCGAGTTCAACCGGAAGAACGCGGTGACCTGAAACACCAGGAGCACCGGAAGCACGCCATGAGCACCGAAAAAATCGTCGCGCAAGAGAAGGCGCAACTCGACTTCAGCACGTCGATGAGCTACGGCGACTACCTGCATCTCGACGAGATCCTGAACGCGCAGCACCCGCTCTCGCCGACGCACGACGAGATGCTCTTCATCATCCAGCACCAGACCAGCGAGCTTTGGATGAAGCTCATGCTGCACGAGCTGCAAGCCGCCATCGCCTGCGTCGCTTCAGGGGAGTTGCCGGACGCTTTCAAGATGCTCGCGAGGGTCACGCGCATCATGGAACAGCTGGTGAGTGCATGGACCGTGCTGTCGACGATGACGCCGCCCGAGTACAGCGCGATGCGCCCGTACCTTGCCAACTCCAGCGGCTTTCAGAGCGCGCAGTACCGCTGCATCGAGTTCGCGCTCGGCAACAAGAATCCCGCAATGCTCAAGCCCCATGCGCATCGGCCCGATCTGCTGGCCCAGGTGGAAGCGGCATGGCGCTCGCCGTCTTTGTACGACGAGTCGTTGCGACTCCTGGCACGTCAAGGTCTCGCAGTGCCAGCCGACCATCTCGATCGCGACTGGACGCGGCCGTATGAATCCAGCGATGCAGTCGAAGCGGCATGGCTCGTGGTGTACCGCGATCCGCGCGCGCACTGGGATCTGTACCAGCTAGGCGAGAAGCTGACCGACATCGAAGACGCTTTTCGCCTTTGGCGCTTTCGGCATGTGACCACGGTCGAGCGCGTCATCGGCTTTAAGCGTGGCACTGGTGGTACGGGGGGGGTGAGTTATCTGCGCAAGATGCTCGACGTGGTGCTGTTCCCGGAGATCTGGAAGCTGCGTACCGAGCTTTGAGCGTTGGTCAATCCAACGCTGCCAAAGTGCCCTCGACCCAAGACAACCCTATTCGCTCTTGCTCGAGGCGCAAGCCTTGGCGAATACGGTTGTCGCGGAGATCGTCGTAGAGCGCTTTCTCCTCCGGCCTTAATCGCGGCAAGTCACGTAGCGTTTGCGCGCTCTCGTCGCCCCACTGCGATTCGAAGGCCATCAAGGTCGCACGGTCCATCAAAAACGACTCGACATGCTTGAGTCGAGCGCGCAATTGATCGAGGATGGCAAAGCCATGGGTGTCGATATCGCCCCAGTAATAGACCGGAATTCCTGCTAGCCACTCCGCCTGGGCCAACATCTCGAAGCCATAGCCAGCACCAAAAATCACCATGCTGCGCTCGGTCAGTGGAAACGACAGAAAGTTGATCTCGTTCTCCGTCACGAACACTCGCGACAGGCCGAGGTCGAGCCGACTGAAGCTGCCCGCATCCAGTGTGATGTCTTGCGCCGGCGCCGGATCACCCATGGCACGCGTCGAGTCGAGCAATCGAAACCTGACGCGAAGCGGTTTGTCGCGAAAGCCATAGCGCAAAGCGAATGCGTTCAAGCCGGAAGCCGTCATATTCACGGCCTCAGGCGGCAGCACGAGATCCAGACACTCGGCAAGCACGGCCCGATGCGCCTCGATGAATTTGGTGTGAACACCAGCAATGTCGACCTGACGCAGATACACGTCTGGCCGCGGATTTGCTCGCAGCCAGGCCACGATAGCCAACAGCCGTGGCCACTCGGCCGACAGCTCCAGCGCCCGCAGCGGTCGCCTTGCGAGCCAGGCCAGCAACTGCGGTTGGTGTTCGCGTGTGGCATCGACCAACGCCATGAAGCGCACGCTTTCTTGCAGTTTGCCGATGAGCTTCAGCGCGTCTTCCAACGTGTCGATCCATGCCTCTTCGGGTACCGCGTTCGCACCCAGCACCCGGTGTCTGAAGTCTCGCATCACGATCCTGTAGCCCGACGCGCGAACTTCCCGACTCCAGTTACGCACTTCATCGAACTTATCTGTCATTTCCGCAGATGTCGGGGCTTTGAGCATCAGTCGTCTCGGGAAGAGCGGTGTTCCTGTGACGATGCTGGCGAGCAGATCACCACGCTCCCACAGCTTGAGCAACTGCAATTTCAAATTTGCTGGCTGCGTCCAACTCATCCTGCCGCCTTCGCTTTCTCGACCTGATATTCCTCGATGGAGAGGTTTCGCAGCCTCGACGCGCGACCCTCTTCGTTGTGTACGAAGCCCACGCTGGAAACAAAGGGTTCGATGATGTGGATCTTCTGCAGTGGCGTCACGATCAACAACTGCAGGTTGAGTTGTGCAAACAGTCTCAAGCCGTATTGGGCGGACTCGTCGGAACCGCGACCGAAGGCCTCGTCGATCACTACAAACCGAAAAGTTTTGGATCGCACTGCGCCCCACTCCAGACCGAACTGATAGGCCAGGCTCGCAGCCAGGATCGTGTAGGCCAACTTTTCTTTCTGACCGCCTGACTTGCCACCCGAATCGGAATAGTGCTCGTGCTCGGCGTCGCTTTCGCGCCAACGCTCGCTCGCGGCGAATACGAACCAGCTGCGCACGTCCGTTACCTTGCCGGTCCAGCGGCGGTCTTGCTCCGACAACCCCTCGCGCCCCCGAAAGCGTTCGATGATCCGTCTGACCTGCAAAAACTTGGCCTCCGAATACTGAGCATCGTCGGACCCCGTCACCGTGCCGTCCGTGCAGGCGCGCAGTTCAGTCTGGAAATCCCGAACGTCTGCATCGGGTGTGGCTTGCGCTTCGAGCACGATGTAACGCCCAGCGTTGTAGTCGATCTGCGTCAGCGACTCGTTGATGCGGGCGATGCGATCCTTGATGGTCTTGCGCTCACGCTCCAACTGCGCGTTAAAGGTGGCGACTTCACGAATCGTGTTCTCGTTGAGCAGTTCCTTGAAGCGCGTCTCGAAGCGGGGCAGTCCGTCCGTCTGCAGGCTCCGCAGCATCTCCTGGTACTCGAATGCCGCCTCGACGTTGGCGTCCACCTCGGCGGTTTCGAGTTTGTAGGCTTCCTTGTATGCCGCCATGGCCTGAATGACTTTGTCGCGCAGTCGTTTGGCTTTGAGGCCTTCGGCATCGATCGCTCTCTGCAACCCGTCGCGCAGGTCGCGCTCGGAGTTCTCGCAAGACTCGACCGTCAATTGATGCTCACCCAGTGTTTCCGCGCGCAACGAATCCAATTTCTTGAAACAGGCCGCATGCACTAAGAAATCCGGCTCCTCCAGCGTAGTCCGGGTCTGCACGCGCTGGCCATCGGCGGTGTCTCTCTTCTGCTCGGTCTTCGACCGCTTGTCGCGCTGCTTCTGCAGCTCGACTTCCTTGTTCTGCATCTGAACCACGAGTGCGTCCAGTTGGCCAGTCAGCGTTTTCAGCAGATCCGACGCTGCCTCGATCTCTTCTTTCTCGTCCTGCAACCGGGATACTTCAGTCGCGACGGATTGCCAATCGAGCTCGACAAAATCAGCATACATGTCGAGCTTCGACAAGGCGTTGGATCGCTCTCTCAATCTATTCTGTTCGATCTGAATGGCGGCAATGCGACCGCCAAGATCCGCCAGTTCACTCTCCAGCTGCCGGGCCTTGGTCTCCAGTGCGGCGATCTTGGCGGCATTGGTCCACCCGAGCACGTAACGACTGCGGTCGTCCAGGCGATGACGGTCATCCTTCTCGTGACGCTCGCCTTTGGCCTTGATCTGCCCGGCACGGGTGATCGCATGTGTCTCGCGACGAAATTGCTCTTGTGTGGCGCAGCACGCCACATCAAAGCGGTGAGCAATTTCGCGCTCAATCCACTCGTAGAACGGAGAGTCTGGCTTGATCGACACCTTGCGCGCCAATGAATCCCGATGAAGCCCAGGCAGATCGCCACGCGAGCCACTGCGCACGCGAAAGTAAACAATGCGGCCCCGAAGATGAGTCTTGTCGACCCATTCGGTCACGTGCGCGTAATTCTTGTCCGACACCAGCAGCGACAGGCCAAAGCTCCTCAAGAGGCGCTCGGCCGCGCCCTCCCAATCACGCTCGTCGTCCCGCACTTGCAAGAGTTCGCCGGCGAAGGGCATCGCATCGGCAGCGAGTCCGAGCGCCTGACACAACGCACCGCGCATAGCGATCTGTTCCGCCGGGATATTGCTGCGCCTAGCCCGCAGGCTCCGGATCTCGCCTGTCAGCGCGGCGTGCTCCGCCTTGCCCTGTCGCATCGTCACGCCGTTTTCGGTAGCGTCGTTTTGCAGTTCGCTTTCGCGATCCTGCGCCGCTTGCTTCATGCTCTCCAGGTTCTGACGCTGCACCAGAAAGTCGGCAGCGGAACTCATCTGAAGCAAACCGACAGATCGCGCAAGCTGGTTGTAATTGGTCGCCTTGATGCGTCGCTTTTCCAAGTCGATCTGCCGAACGTGGATCGCGCTTTCGAGCTGACCGAGACGGTCTCCGCCGTTCATGGAAATGCTTTGTCGAAGTGTCAGTTCCTGTTCGTATTGCGCATCGCGAGCAATTTCGCTGAGCTGCACTTGATCGTTGTACCGTTCCCATTCCTCGTTCAACAGGTTGATGCGCGTGTCGAGCAAATCAAGCTTCAGGCCGGCGAAGTACGGTCTGAGCGCCTCGCGACAACGCCGCAGTTCATCGGCGCGCACGACCAGCAACGCATGGCGGTCGCAATCGGCGACTAGCGGCGTCAGCAGCTCGACCTGGCGCTTCGCCTTGAGCACCGCTTCGTGCGCGCGGTTCAAGTCATCGAAGTGGCCGATCAATGCCGCGATGCGTGGCACCACATCGAACGGCTCCAGCATGTGACTGCGCACAAAGTCGGTCAGATTGCCGACCGACTTCATCGACACGGTCTGGTGAAACAGTTCGAGCGCCTGCTCGTTTTCGATTCCGAAGCGGCGGCGAAACCAGGCGCCATACGGCGGAAAGCCATCGAACAACTCAGCGCCGGCAGTACGAAGCTTTTTTCGCAACGCGGGGATGTCGGTTCCGAAGTTGGCAAAGTCGGCAGCTATGGAGAGGTCGCATTCCGCTCCCACGAAGAAGCGCGCGGGCTGGCCCTGCGCATCCTTCATCCAGAACACCTGCGCGATGGTGACGGTCTGGTCATAGCCAGCGTTGTGGAACACGCCAAGGATGACGCTGTAGCCGTTGTGGTCGCGCAGCGCAACCGGCTTGGCCGCGCCACTCACTTCGTTGCGCTCGGATTTGTAGTGACCGAGCACATAGGAACGCAGCGTGCGCTCTTTGTTGTCGGCACCCGCCGCCTTGTTGTAGGCAATGCGATGCGCGGGCACCAACAGCGTCGTCACCGCATCGACCAGGGTCGATTTTCCCGAGCCGATGTCGCCAGTTAGCAGGGCATTTCGACCGCCGGGATGAAGCACCCATACGCGTGCGTCGAAGGTGCCCCAGTTGAAAACTTCAAGCCGCTGCAAGCGAAAGCCGGAGAGTGCGTCATCGGTCGCGAAGTCCAGGCTGCCTGTCAAACGTTCAGTCATCGCCAACGCCATCGATGCCGACATGCAACTGCACGCGGTAAGACTCGAGCTTCGCGTCGAACTCGGCCAGCCATTGCGCATCGACAAAGGCCTTGAGAATCCGCCGAACCTCGAACGATGGCGCTTGCCCGCTTGGTGCACCGGCGGCCGGCTTCAGCTTTCGCAAGAAGCCGAGGTCTACGATCTTTCCAAGATGCGTCTCGATCTGATCTACCACCCTCGACTCGTTGCTGTTGTCGGGCAAAAATACCCTGGTCATTTCAACGATCTGGTCACGCGAAAGAATCAGTCGGGTTTCACCGCCACCGGCGTCGAACTCGGCCAGTTTTTTGCGCAGCAGCGCCAGCAGCAAACTGACCATCAAGCCCAATGGCCGCCTTGTGATCAACCGCGGCAATGGTGCGGCGGACGCGTCATCCGCATCGTCGGCAAGCGGCGTGCGCGAACGCAAGAAGGCATAGCCCTCCGCTTCGTCCTGCACCAATTCCAGCCCCAGCACAGCGACATAGTCGCGAACCCGAAACTGCAAGCCGTAGAGCGCACTCCACAAATTTGCGGCAGCTTCGCGGTAGATCACCCCCTTCAGGAGCGGAACGACCAGCGCCGACAGATCAGGCTCGGGAGCGCTGGCGGTTGGTGCTGACTTTGCCTTGACATCCTCATCCTCATCCATCGCTTTATGCCTTCACGCTATCGAACGAAAATCACGCGTGGCAGACGTGCCCGCCGCGGATGCGAAATCGCGTCGCGCCCCATGCTGTTCCAGACGATCAGATCCTCGTTTGTTTCGTCAACGACGGCGCCGAAGGTTTCGTCCGCCAACTGCAAATAGGCCACGAGTTCCGCGAGTCCGTGGTGCAGTGGATGCATCTGCGTCATCTCTTTCAATGTCACTTGAGTGCGCTCTTGCAAAGCCTTTCGCACATGCCGTTCCAGCTGTGCCTTGTCGACCACCACTTGCGAGAAAAGCGCTGCGGCATCGCCGTCGGACTCACCCGTGTCCAGTGCGACGTCTGCGATCCTGGGCTTGAGCGCCGGTGCATAGAGTGGCCGCTCCATCGGCAGTTCGATATTGACCGAGGTGCTTGCAATGCGCATCACTTCGCCGGGGAGCGGCGCCTCGCGAAGCGTCAGCGCCTTGGACTCGATGCCGCGCAGGATGTCCATGATCCTGCGATTTTCCAGCCAGGCTTGATCGTCGAGAAAGCGGCGCAATTGCTGCGAGAGTTGCGCGACAGTGCGTTGCGTGTGCTCGCCCGCCTCGATCCAGTCGTAGTGCACACGACGCGTACGTACGTCGGGTTTGAGTTCTGCGACGGCGGGCAACGTCAACACGCGCTCCAGCAAAGCCGAAAGCTCGTCTTGCCTAAGACTCGACAGCAAGAAGTCCCAGAACGCCGTAAAGCTGCGGCCCTGATCAGAATCGGCAATCGCGTCACGTTCACCCATGATCTGTTCTAGCAACTCTCCTTTGCCGCCTTCCCATAACGTGATGCGCTCGCGCACACGTCGATCGAGACCGCGAAAGTTCTGCTCCACTTCCCGGAAGTCGGTCATCAACTCACGCGCCAAACTCGCGAATTGCTGGAATCGTTCTTTCAGCGCTGTATCGTCGAGAACGGGAATGTTGCCTCCTATGACTCTGGCGATATCGCTGTCGATTTCGTCGCGGCGCCGGTGCAGTTCGGCAATGCGTACCACCGGGTCGGTTTCGCTGCCCTGGCTCATTTGCTTGAGCAACTCGAACAGCGTCAGCAAGCGCGACTCGGTTCCGACAAAGTTCCGCTCCGCAAGCGTGCCGAGCCAGGCGATCGCCTTCTCGGTGGCGGGCATCAGATCGAACTGTGGCTCGTCTGTGCCCGCGGCGTAGAACTTGCGCATCCACCCTTTGTCGTTGGCGGTCCAGTCGTTCAGATACTCGAGCGCAGATTTGGGAAAGGCGTCTGCGCCGATCCTCTCGCGCAGACCGAACAGTTCGTCTTCGAGCGTTTCGGCCAAGTCAGCCTGAGCCATCACGCGCACGTTGGGAGCAATGAATACGCGGTGCAAAAAGGCAGCGATCAAGACGGCATGATCCGAGCGCAAGAGGCGCCACGCCGGATGGTTTTGCCGCAGCACGTCGAGCGTGGCGTAGTCCATGCTCACTCGGCAACGTCCCCGTCGCCATGGTACTGCTCAAGCTCCTGCTCGATTTGCTCAATGGTCGGCAGACTCGACTGCAGTTCCTCCGGCAGCGATGCAACCAGCTGGTACTCCGCGACGCCGATCGGTTTGTTGGAGTCGCGCAACGCGTACTCAGCCACCACGCGGTTCCGGGTCTTACACAGCAGCAGGCCAATCGTTGGTGCATCGAGCGCCGATTTGAGCTGCTCATCGACCGCCGTCAGATAAAAGTTCAATTGGCCCGCGTGCTCGGGCTTGAACGCACCGGCTTTGAGTTCAACCACCACATAGCAGTGCAGCTTCAGGTGATAGAACAGTAGATCGATGAAGAAATCGTCACCACCAACCTCCAACGGAACCTGACGGCCGACATAGGCAAAGCCCGCACCTAGCTCCAACAAGAAACGAGAGACGTGTTGGACCAACGCCGCTTCGATTTCTCGCTCTCCAGCCTCCTGTCCGATGCCGAGAAAATCGAAAACGTAGGGGTCTTTGAGCGCCTGCTGCGCTAGGTCTGAACCGTTTGGCGGCAGCTGCGCCGTAAAATTGGTAATCGCTTTGCCCTCTCGTTCAAGCAATCGTGTTTCGATGTGGATATTGAGGACGCTGCGTGACCAGCCTTGATTCACCGCTCGCTGGGCATAGGCCAGACGCTGCTCGGGGCGTTTCAGCTTGCTCAGCAGAACCAGGTTATGCCCCCAAGGCAATTGTCCAACAGCCTGTTGGACAATTGACTCCTCAGGCCACGCCTCGGCAAACGCGCGCATGTACATAAGGTTGGCGCGCGAGAGACCCCTCATGTCCGGAAACGCGACACGCAGGTCGTGTGCCAGCCGCTCGATCACTTTCGCGCCCCACCCTTGCTCCGCCTGCCGAACCAGAATGTCGCGGCCAATCTGCCAATAGAGTAAGACGAGTCCACGCGTCACAGTCGCTGCAGCACGCCGCTGAGCGCCATCGATACGTGCCTTCAGCTCGACCAGCCACTCGGCGTAGCCTTTTGGGACGCTGCTCACAGAAGGAAGACTCGAACGGGTCACAGAAAATCTCCATGGTCGGGTGCTCAACCCTTTTCCAGACGGCCGCCTCAACGGCGATAAAGCGAACAAGCTCTGGAATATGCACTGGTTCTTCCGAAGCCCCGCGCACGGCAACTGAAGCGATGCGCAAGTTCATCGTGCGCGAGCTTTACTTCTTGAAGTATTCAGCGGGCCCTGGCACCGCTCTCAGCGTTCATCCCGCATAAAGCCAAGGTTGATCGAGCAAACGCGCGCCCAGCGTGCGCATCGCCATGTCGCGACCAAGCCGCACCGGCCCGACCGCATGAAAGATGTCGCCGTTGCGCCGCGCCCTCGCTTGCACGCGTGCGTTGCGCTGCCAGCGTGCCTCGGCGTAGCGGCGGAAGGCGGCCGGCACGTCTAGCGCGCTGCCGTCGCGCAGGGCATCGGCCAGCGCCATCGCATCTTCGACGGCCATGCCGGCGCCTTGCGCAAGGTAAGGCAGCATTGGATGCGCGGCATCGCCGAGCAAGGCGATGCGGCCGTCCGCCATGTCGCCAGCCGAAGTCAGCGGGGCACGATCGAACAAGGTCCACGCGCGCCATGAGGGCATGGCTTCGAGCAGCGCCTGCAATGCTGCCCCCGTGTTGCCGGTGGCTTGCTTCAGGGCGTCGAGGCTGCTGGCCTGATCCCAGTCGCGCGCGTCGCCTGCGGGTGCCGACTCTGCGACGACGATCACGTTGAGCGCAGCACCTCCGCGCACCGGATACGCCACCGCATGCAGCTGCGGCCCGAGCCAGACATCCACGCGATCGACGTTGCGCAGCACAGCCGGCAGCGACGACATCTCGACCAGCGCGCGCCAGGCCGTGTGACCAGTGGCGCGCGGCGGCACGTCGTTCGGCACGACCTGCATGCGCACCACGCTCCACAAACCGTCGGCGCCGACGAGCGCATCGCCTTCCCAGGCGCGCGCGTCGTCGGTCGCCACACAAACGATGTCGTCGCCCGTTGCGATTTCGGTGATGCGTGCACCGCCGTTGAGAGCGTCGCTCGCATCACGCGTGCGCACGGCATCCACCAGCATCGAGTGCAGATCTGCCCGGTGCACGCACAGGTAAGGCGCTCCGTAGCGCTCCTGCATCGTCTCGCCGAGCGGCAATTTCGCGATGGCGGCATGGCTGCCGGCGCTGCGCACCACGAGCGTCGTCGGGCGTGCAGCGATGGCCGCCAGGGGCACGCCAAGGCCGAGCGCCTGGAGCCGTCGTGTGGTGTTCGGGCCGAGCTGCACGCCAGCACCGATTTCATGGAAGGCATCGGCCTGTTCGAGCACCTCGATGCGATGGCCTCGACGCGACAGCGCCAGCGCGCTGGCCAGTCCGCCGATGCCGCCGCCCGCGACGAGGATGCGCGCGGGCATCGACCTCAGTGCGTTGTGAGCGGCTTGGCGTCGGCCTTGCCGCAAGCGCCACAGGTGTCGCAGGCGCTGCAGCCGGAGCTCTTCGCGAGCGATGCCGCGAGCTGGTCGGCACGCGCCTGATCGACCAGCCCCGCACGCTGCGTGCCGCTGGCCAGCTTCTGCGCCGCGCTGCGGCGCCAGCCGGCAGGCATCCAGCGCCACGTCGCATACAACGCGGCAAAAGCGACGATCAATGCGACGACGATGTTCTGGGTCATATCAACTCCGACTGTTCAGCCCCAACCAAGGGCCACCGCGATGCGGTAAGTGATGAAGCATGCGCCATACGCCAATGCGAACAGATAGCCCGCCATGATCCAGACGTATTTCCAGCTGGCCGTCTCGCGCTTGACGGCGGCCAGCGTCGAGATGCATTGCGGCGCAAAGACATACCAGACCAGCAACGACAACGCCGTCGCCAGCGACCAGGTGTGCGCGATCAACGGCTGCAGCTGGCTCGCAACTTCTTCGCCGGTCGCCGAGAGCGCATACACCGTGCCGAGCGCACCGACCGCCACCTCACGCGCCGCCATGCCCGGCACCAGCGCGATCGAGATTTGCCAGTTGAAACCGATCGGCGCGAAGATGTGCTCGAGCACGCCGCCGATCATGCCGGCCAGGCTGTACTGAATAGCGGGCCCGGTCGCACCATCGGGCGGCGACGGAAAGGTCGATAAGAACCACAGCAGGATGGTCAGCGTGAGGATGATCGTGCCGACGCGTTGCAAGAAGATCCATGCGCGCTCGTACAAGCCCAGCGCCAGATTGCGGATGCTCGGCCACCGATAGGCCGGAAGCTCCATCAGCAACGGCGAGTGCGACTGGTTGTCCCTGAAGCGCTTCATGACCCACGCCACCGCCATCGCCGACACGATGCCGAAGACATACAGCGCGAACAACACCACGCCCTGCAGGTTGAACACGCCGGCAACGCTGCGCTCCGGAATGAACGCCGCGATGAGCAATGCATACACCGGCAGCCGCGCTGAACAGGTCATGAGCGGCGCGATCATGATGGTCGTCAAGCGGTCGCGCCAGTTGCTGATCGTGCGCGTCGCCATCACGCCCGGAATAGCGCAGGCGAAGCTCGACAGCAACGGAATGAACGAGCGCCCCGACAGGCCGACGGTGCCCATCACGCGGTCGAGCAGGAAGGCCGCGCGCGGCAGGTAGCCGGAGTCTTCGAGGGCGAGGATGAACAGGAACAGGATCAGGATCTGCGGCAGGAAGACGATGACGCTGCCAGCCCCGGCAATCACGCCATCGGCCAGCAGACTTTGCAGATGGCCCGCGGCCATGTGCGTCTTGACGAAGGTTCCGGCCGCTTCGGTGACCGCCTTGATGGCGTCCATCGGCACGTTGGCCCAGCTGAACACGGCCTGGAACATCAGGAACAGCGTGACCGCCAGCACCAGCATGCCCCACAGCGGGTGCAGCACCACCCGGTCGATGCGGTCGCTGGTCGCCAGGCTGTCCATCGGCTCGCGCACCGCCAGGCCGAGGATGCGGCGCACTTCACGCTGGGTTGCCAGCACATCGTCCAGCGCAGGTGCTTGCCACGGCACCGGCGCGGCCGCTGCCACGGGCGTGTCGAGCGCGGCCAGCAATGCCTGGGCACCGTCGTTTTGCACGCCGATCGTTTCGATCACCGGCACGCCGAGTTCGCGCGACAGCACAGCCGTATCGACCGTGATGCCCTGCTTCTTCGCCATGTCGGCCATGTTCAGCGCCACCACCATAGGCAAGCCGAGCTTTTTGGCTTCGAGCACCAGCCGCAGGTTGAGTCGCAGATTGGTCGCGTCGGTCACGCACACCAGCAGGTCGGGCAAGGCCTCCTTGCTGCGGCCGGTGACGACGTCGCGCGTCACGGCTTCGTCGGCACTCAGCGCATTCAGGCTGTAGGCGCCCGGCAGGTCGAGCACGAAGATGCGGCGGCCGGCGGCAGTGCGCAGCGTGCCTTCCTTGCGCTCGACCGTCACGCCCGCATAGTTGGCGACCTTCTGGCGACTGCCCGTCAACAGATTGAAAAGCGCGGTCTTGCCGCAGTTCGGATTGCCTAGCAAGGCGATGCGACCCGGCTGGCCTTTGGGCGCGAAGCCGCCGGGACCGCTGATGACGGCGTCAACCATGGTGCTCGGCGCCCGGTGTCACGCGAATAAAGGCGGCCTCGTAGCGGCGCAGTGCGAAGGTCGTGTGGCCCAGGCGCACTGCAAGTGGCTCGCGCCCGGGCGCGCCGCTGGCCACGATGCGAACCGCCTCGCCCGGCACGAAGCCGATTTCGGTCAGTCGCAGCACCAGCTCCCGGTCTTCCGCACCCGTCGGGCGCAGCAGGTCCAGCACGGTCGCCCATTGATGGCTAGGAAGCTTGTCGAGGCTGAGCGCGCTCGACGGCAAAGCGGCCGCCGATGCCGCAGCAATCGTTGTTGTCGTCACCCGGATATCCACAGATCAAAACGAGAATTATTCTCGAAAACTCGATCGAGGTGGAAAAAGCGGTTATCCGCCCGACGATTTACGCGTTTTCAGACCGGGCTCAAGCCGCCAAAAGTTGCCTCAACACGAACGGCAAGATGCCGCCGTGCTTGTAGTAATCGACCTCGATCGGCGTGTCGATGCGCAGGCGCACCGTGACCTCCTGGTGCGAGTTGTCGGGCCGATGAACCACCAGCTTCACGTCCATCTGCGGCTTGAGTTCGCCGCCGATGACCACGTCGATGCGCTCGTCGCCAGTCAGCCCCAGGGTCTGCCAGGAGTCGGCGCCGCGGAACTGCAGCGGCAGCACGCCCATGCCGACCAGGTTGGCGCGGTGGATGCGCTCGAAGCTGCGTGCAATCACCGCTTTGATGCCCAGCAACTGCGTGCCCTTGGCAGCCCAGTCGCGCGATGACCCCGTGCCGTACTCCTCGCCGCCGAACACGACCGTCGGAACCCCGAGCTCGATGTACTTCATCGCCGCGTCGTAGATGAACATCTTCTCGTTACCGGGCTGAAAGCGCGTCACGCCGCCCTCTTCCTGCGTGCCCTTGTCGTCGGGCGCAATCATCAGGTTCTTGATGCGCACGTTGGCGAAGGTGCCGCGCATCATCACGTCGTGATTGCCGCGGCGCGAGCCGTAGCTGTTGAAATCTTCCTTCTTCACGCCGTTGGCCTTGAGCCAGATGCCCGCAGGCGAACTCTCTTTGATGGAGCCGGCCGGCGAGATGTGGTCCGTGGTGATCGAGTCGCCGAAAAGCGCCATGACCCGCGCCGACTTGAATCCCGCATCGGCGGCGTGCGGTTTCATCTTGAAGCCGGCGAAGAACGGCGGCTCTGCGATGTAGGTCGACTCGGGCCAGTCGTACACCTGGCCACTCACGCCTTTGATGCTGCTCCACAGCTTGCCGGGGTTCTCCTTGATCTGCTCGTAGTTCTTGCGGAACGACTTGGCATCCATCGCATGGCGCAGGTTCTCGTCGATCTCGGCCATCGTCGGCCAGATGTCGCCGAGGTACACGTCCTTGCCGCCCTTGCCCTTGCCGACGGGTTGCGTCATCAGGTCGACCATCACGTTGCCGGCGATGGCGTAGGCCACAACCAGCGGCGGTGACGCCAAAAAGTTTGCCTTGAGATTCGGATGGATGCGCGCTTCGAAATTGCGATTGCCAGACAGAACGGCAGCACCGATCAAATCGTTCTTGCTGATGACCTCGTTGATCTCGGGCGACAGATCACCGGAGTTGCCGATGCAGGTCGTGCAGCCGTAGCCTGCCAGGTAGAAGCCGAGCTTTTCAAGATACTGCAGCAGGTCTGCCTTCACCAGATAGTCGGTCACGATGCGCGAGCCGGGTGCTAGCGACGTCTTCACGTGCGGCTTGACGGTCAGCCCTGCCAGCACCGCCTTCTTGGCCAGCAGGCCGGCCGCCAGCATCACGCTCGGGTTCGATGTGTTGGTGCACGAAGTGATGGCGGCGATCAACACGTCGCCATTGCCGATGGTCACGCCGCCGGGCGGATCTTTGGGCGCCGATGCCGCACTATGCGCAGCCGCCTTGGTCGACCGGTTGGCGACCATCTCGACGACCTCTCTCGGCGCGCCGGCCTGGGTCGGCGGCTGCTCTTTTTCTTCCACCGATACGCCATCGTGTGCCAGCGGATAACGCATCTTCAGTTTGTTGGCCGGCTGGTTGAAACCGTTGGCGTCGTTCGGCTTGCTGAACAGCTCGGAGAACTTGGTGGACATGTGACCGAGGTCGATGCGGTCTTGCGGGCGCTTGGGGCCGGCCAAGCTGGGCGTGACCGTGCCGAGGTCGAGCCGCACGATCTTCGTGTAGTTGAGTTCACCCGGCGCCGGCATGCCGAACAGGCCCTGCGCCTTGTAGTAGGCCTCGAACAACTCGACTTCCTGGTCGGTGCGACCGGTGCCCTTGAAGTACGCGACCGTCATTTCGTCGACCGGAAAGAACCCCATCGTCGCGCCGTATTCGGGCGCCATGTTGCCGATGGTCGCGCGGTCGGGCACCGCGATCGAACCGGCGCCGGGGCCGAAGAACTCGACGAACTTGCCGACCACTTTTTCGCCGCGAAGAATGGCGGTGACGTAGAGCACCAGGTCGGTCGCCGTCACGCCTTCGCGCAGCTTGCCGGTGAGCTCGAAGCCGACCACGTCGGGCGTCAGCATGTAGACCGGCTGACCCAGCATGGCGGCCTCGGCCTCGATGCCGCCGACGCCCCAACCGACTACGCCGATACCGTTGATCATGGTGGTGTGGCTGTCGGTGCCGACCAGTGAATCGGGGTAGTACACCGGCACATCGGCCTTGTCGTTCGGGCTTGTGTAAACACCGCGCGCGAAGTATTCGAGGTTCACCTGATGCACGATGCCGAAGCCCGGCGGCACGACCCGGAAGGTGTCGAAGGCCTGCATGCCCCACTTCATGAACTGGTAGCGCTCGTTGTTACGTTGGAACTCCAGCTTCATGTTGAGATCGAGCGCCTTGGGCGTGCCGTAGTAGTCGACCATCACCGAGTGGTCGACCACCAGATCGACCGGCACCAACGGCTCGATCGTCTTCGGTGATTTGCCGAGCGCCGCAGCCACGCTGCGCATCGCAGCCAGGTCGGCAAGGAGCGGCACGCCGGTGAAGTCCTGCAGCACCACGCGGGTGACGACGAAAGGAATCTCGTCGGTGCGCTCGGCGTTGGGCGACCAGTGGGCCAACTCGGCGATGTGGGCCGCCGTCACCTTCTGGCCATCGCAATTTCGGAGCACCGATTCGAGAATGATCCGGATCGACACCGGCAGTTTTTCGATGCCCGGGTACGCCTTGGCCAGTTCCTTCAGCGACCAGAACTTTCCGGATTTCCCCGAAGCAGTTTTGAACGTCTTGAGGGCGGAAGAGAAAGCGTGAGCGGCGTCGTGGGCCATGAAAGAACTCCTTGGTTCGGTCGTTGTACCTTGTCCAACTCAAAGATAGCAGGCTTCGAAGTCAACGCTTGTAGTCGGGACACCCATCAGCACCGCCCGAACGCTCAAAGCCCCGACTGCTGTATCAGCACCGACAGCGCACTGTCGATCCAGCCTTTCGCCAGGCTCTCATGCGTGCCGTCGAAATGCACGCGCACTTCATGCACGGCCTGCACCGGTGCAGCGCCCTCGCCTTCGACAAGCACCCGAAACCACGCCTCCGCCGGCTTCAGGTCCTTCTTCGGCGAGGTCGGGTTCAAGGTGATCGGTCCGCCGTGGTCTTGTGCAAGCAGCAGGTGCGGCAACCGGTTGACGGGGCTGTTGTCGATGGCTGTCACCGTGCCTTCGAGCTTCTGCGTCCGGCCTCTGACGATGACGACCGCCTTTGCGCCCGTCGACAAGCGCTGCCGATCGCGCTCCGACACCAGCGCTTCGACGCGCCAGCGGCGCCCGTCGACCACCATGGCGATCAGCTGCGTCGGGCCGACCCACGTGCCCGCGCGGAGGTCAGGGTCGACATCGCGCACATCGCCGTCACGCGTGGCCACGATGCGCAGGCGGAGCAGTTCGGCCTCGCGCGCACGGCGCTCCGCGTCATAGCGTGACGCGAGCTGTTCGGCCACGGCCAGCCGCGCAGCGCCGTCTTCGACCATGCCGAGCGCACCGCGTGCCGAGCGCGCATAGGCGGCAGACAACGCAGCCGCCTTGTCGCGTTCTTCGCCTTGATTGGGCGCGTCGAGCTCGACCAGCACGCCATCGGGTCGAATCGCTGCGCCGTTGCGAAGAGTGACGCTCTCCAGCCGTGCGGCGTAGGGCGAATACACCGGCTGCTCCGACGCCGCCTTCAACACACCGGGTGCCGAGATGCCGGAAAACAAAGGCAGGAAAAGCACGAGCGCGAAGGCCACGATCAGCAGTGCCCACACCACCGAGCGTCGCCGTGGAATCTCGGCCCGCCTCTGCCACCACACGCGCAACTCCGCGTAGATCGGCCGACCCAGAAACACCGAGATTTCCACCACGAACAGCAAAATGCCCAGCGCCTTGAAGAAGGCGTGATAGACCACCACCGCGATGCCGATGAACAGCACCAACCTGTAGATCCAGGTAGCGAATGCGAACGACACCAGGAAGCGCCGGAACGATGGCGTAAGCACCTCGCTCGAAGGCTCAAGCAAACCGGGAATCCAACGTCGCAACACGCGCCGAGCCTGCTTGCCGGCGCGCTCGTGCAGCACCGGGAAATCGAGCGCGTCCGTCAACATGTAGTAGCCGTCGAAACGCATGAAAGGGCTGGCGTTGACCAGCAGCGTCAGCACCCATGCGGTGGTCGCCAAAAAGAACAGCGCGTTGCGGAAGTTGCCGTCGGGCATGAACGCCCACAAAAAAGTGGACCACGCGGCGAGCACAAGCTCGGCTGCGATGCCGGCGGATGCGATGGCAAAGCGATGACGCGATCGTTCCAGCTTCCAGCTCTCACCGGTGTCGGTATACGGCATCGGCCACATCACCAGCAGCGCCACGCCCATGTGCCCCACCCGCACACCGTGGCGTGTCGAAACGATGGCGTGCCCCAGTTCGTGCAGCAGCTTCGAGAACACCAGCGCGGCAGCGAAACCGACCACGCCATCCCAGCTCAATGCGCCGCGCAGGTTCGCTTCGACCACGTCGAGCTGGCGCGCCGCCAGCACGATGCCGGTGAGCGCCGCGAGTCCGGAGATGCCGACGAACCAGCCGCTGAACAACCAGCGCACCCACGGCATCGCCACTGCGAGCCAGTGCGCTGGCCGCACCAGCGGAATGCGGATGAAAAGATAGTTGTTGAGCAACCAGCGCCACAGCGGCATCGCCGGCTTCTGGCGTGCAGTTCGTAGCAATTGATGCTGCATCAGGAAACGGATGAGCTGCTCGACATCGTCCGCCACCGGCGCCAATGCTGTCGAAGCGTCGATGTCCTGCGCAATGGCTTTTGGAGAAGCCATGTCCCAGCGCTGCAGGATCTCGAACTCGAGCCAGCCGATGCGAAAGAACAGGTTGCGCACCGGATCGCAGATGTGCCATGCGGGTGAGCCGTCACGATTCGATCCCGCCCCGTGGATCTGCAACTCTTCACGCAATGCGGGCCATGGCGCGGGTTGGGTCATCGGGGCGGTGAGCGCAGCGCGCGGCAACTCCGCGCTCAGCATCCGCACCACTCTCGCACCGCCGCGAAAGGCCGGCGGAACATCAGGTAACCCAGCACCGTCCAGTCGCCTGAAATGCGCGCCGTGCCCCGCAGGCCGATGCGAGCCTGCGCCGATGTGCCTTCGACCGTGCCGCGCAGCAGATAACTCGCCACGCCGTTAGGCGCCTCGATCACCTGGTAGCCCGCATAGTCGAGCCGCGCTTCGACCGGATCGAGCGGCGCCACGCGCATGAAGAGCGTCATGGCCGCGCCGGGCTTGAGGTTGACGGCTTCGTTCACCGGCGCCCAGGCCTGCAGGCCCAGCACGGCCGGGTCGGCGAGCAAGCCGACGCGCTCGCCGGTCTGCACGGGACGACCAGCCCAGTCGTTCGGGTCGGAATACACGAACACGCCAGCGCTCGGCGCCTTGATGAGCAACTGGCCCATCTCGCGCTGCAGTGCGTCGACATCGACCTGGCGCTCGCGCAGCTTGCCCTCGGCAATGTTGAGTTCGGCCTTGGCCGCCTGCGTTTCGATGGCACGCTGCGACGCCTGCAGCAGGTCGACCCGCGCTGAAGCCAGCGCCGCCTGCGCCACCGCCTGTCGGTTGTAGATCGTGCTGTCGTCGAGCTCGGCCAGCACCGCGCCGGCTTCGACCGGCGTGTTGGGCTTCACGACCATGCGCTTGATGACGCCCTCTCGCGGCGACGAAATCACCTGGCTGTGGTTGGAAACCACCTCGGCTGGCACCAGCGCGTATTCGCGGACCGGCACCAGCAATGCCAGCGGCAAGGCGATCAGCGCCCAGCGAAATGCGCGTCGCGCCCACAAGCCCGACCACAGGGTGCCGACCGATCGGCGCCGCTCGGTCAGTGCCCACCATGCGTGGCCGTACATCGCTGCGGCCTGCAGCAAAAGAAACTCGGGCGCACCGGCATCGAACTCGGCCGGCCAAGGTGTCTCGCGCCCCAGGAGAAGCGCGGCACGTGCCCGGCCATCGGGCCCGGCGAGCGACATCACCCAGACGTGGTCGGGCATCCAGTCGGCCCACTGCGCGGCCAGTGCAGACGGCAGCATCGCCGGCGACAACGCAAGAACACGCGCGCTGGCCGGCAAGCCATCGAGTTGCTTTCGAACATGGTTGGCCACGTCTGCGAGCCACAGCGCATAGGGCGAATTGGCGTCGATATCGGCCAGGCCCGAATGCGCTGCCAGCCGCGTGCGCCGGGCGCCGAAAAATCCGACCAGCGCCGCTTGCCGGTAGCTTGCCAGTGCATGGGTCTCGTTGCAGAAAATGAAGGCGAGGTCGGCCGCGCTGGGAGCCGCGTGCACCTTCGCTGCCAGGGCGTGAAACGCAAGGTCTGTCACGAACTATCTCCGGGAGGGCAGCCCGCGCACGCCCTCACAAGGCCGACGGCGCGCGCACTTGCCCGCTCATGCCGGGCAGCACCACACCGGTGGTGCTGGCAAGTTCGGTCTCGATCTCGACGGTCTGGCTCACCGCATCGACGCGGGCGGCGATGCGCGTGACCTTCAAGGCGACGACACCACCGGTTTCGTCGACCTTGCCGTCGAGCTTTTCGCCCGTCTTCAACCACGCGAGCCATTGCGACGGCACGTTCATGCGCGCCTTGAGCGGGCCACTGCCCACGAGCTCGATCACGGGTGCACCCGGGTTCACGCCCTGCCCCACCTTGACGTGCACGCGCGCGACCTTGCCCGCGAACGGCGCGACGATGGCGCACTGCGCCACTTGTGCCTCGAAGATCTGGACCTGGCTTTGCGCTTTGTTCACGTTGGCCGCAGCCAGCTCGACTTCGACCTCGGCGGGCGACTGCAGGCCCTGCAGCTTCTGCTTGGCCTCGTACTGCACGCGCGCTGCCTCGTGCTCCGCCCGTGCAGCACCACGGCGCGCCTGAACTTCGGCGCAGTCGAACGACGCCACGACCTGACCGGCCCGCACGCTGTCGCCCAGACCGACCGGCACCTTCGCGATGCGGCCAGCGACCGAGGCTGAAAGAATGCTCTCCTGCGCTGCGACGACTAGAAAGCGGACGGGTGCGACGTTGGCCGACGCCGCAGCCGGCTTCGCCTGTGCGAAGGCGCAAGTGCCCAGGCACACCCCACCCATCCAGAGCACCAGCGCGGCGGCCAGCTTTGCCGGCCTTGCCGAACGACACACCGTCATGGCTGCTGCGCCACGGTCGACTCAGTGCGCGCGGCACGACGCACATCACCGATGACCGACAACGCCGCCGCCTCGGCGAAGGCGCCGAGCGAGCGGTCGCTGCCCTCGCTCGGCAGGTAGCTCACGTAGTTCTGCTGCAGCAGTTGCTTGCCGGCCGGGTCGGTCAGCGTCATGCGCCACTGCGCACGCATCGTCGCTTTCGATTCCATGCGCTGAAAGCTCAGCGTCAGCACCAGTGCATCGGCGCCCTGCCCGGCCACGAGTTCGTTGCGCACCACGATGCGCTCGACCGCGCTGCGCACCGCCGCTTCGTTCACGCCACGCGGCAGGTCGGCGATGCGAACCGACACCGGGCGGCTCGCCAACTGCAAGCCGATCGGCTTCAGGAAGACGCTCTTCTCGCCGTCGAGCAGGCTCGCATCGATCGCCTTTGCCAGCGTCGGAATGTCGGTGCCGGTGACGGTGTCGGGTAGCAGGTCGACGCCGACCGAGTTCAGCACGCGGCCATAGGCGGCCTGCGTCGCGGCATAGGCGGTGGCGAGCTGAAAGCGCGACACCAGCGCACGCGAATCGGTGCGCAGCGACTCGAGCTCGCTCTCCAGCCGGTTGCTGGCACCAGCGCGCGACACGCTCGACAGTCGCTGGTCGACACGGCTCGATTCGGCTGCGAGGTCCTGGTCGACCACCGCGAGCTTGTAGCGTTCCACCGACACGCGCACCTGGGTGAGTACGGCCATTGCCAGCGCCTGGCGGCGGGCCTCGTCGGTCTTCTGGCGCGCCTCGTTCGTGCGGTTGATCGCGGGTATCGACGCCAGTCGAAACAGGTCCATCGACAGGTTCAGACCGGTGTCGGACCAGTTGCTGTTGTAGAGATAACTGTTGGAGTCGTAGCGTGCACCGGCGTAGAGGTTGAGGCTCGGGAACAGGGCCGCGATCTGCTTTCTGGTTTCATACACACCGATGCGCGCCTTGTAGTCTTCTTCGCGCAATTCGGGCCGGTTGGTGAGGGCCGCGATTTCGAGCTTGTCGATGTCGACAGCGGCAGGTGCGAGGCTGTCTTCTGTGCTCTCGACCAGCGTGAACTCGGTCCCGGGCGGCAGGCTCATGAGGGCTGCCAGCTCGCGCTTGGCGAACTGCATCTCTTGCCGCTTCGCATTGACCAACGACATCGCATCGAGCAATGCGCGCTGGTAGCTCAGGCCTTGCGTGGGCGGTAGCACGCCGGCGCGTTCGGCCTCGCGCGACTTGCCGAGCGCGTCGTCGATGCGCGTCGCGAGCTGATCGGCATCGGCCAGCAAGCGCTGTGCGCCGAGTGCGCGCCAGTAGGCGTTGCGCACGTCCTGCACGATGTTTTGCAGGATCTTGCGGCGGCGCTCGTCGGCGATATTGACCTCGTCGCCGGCCTGCTTGGCTCGAAAGTAACTGATGCCGAAATCCAGTGCGTTCCACGACAGCGTGGCGCGGCCGTAGTAGTGCGAACGCGTCTCAGAGGTCGACGGCCGCAGGCTGATGACGCGGTCTTCGATGCCGACGCTGGTGCCGCCCGAATCGTTGCTGCGGTCGTTGTAGCCGGCTTCGGTGACGAGCTTGGGCAGCATGTCCATGGCGGATACCTCGAGCAGGCCGCGCGCCAGCGTGGTCTCCATCATCTTCAGGCGATAGTCGAGGTTGTATTTGAGCGCCCGTGCCAAGGCATCGGAATAGCTGATTCGACCGCTCACCGGAACCTGGTCCCTGTACATCTGCTCCTGGTCGCTTCGCACGCGCTGTGCCACTTCTTCAGGCGTGACCTTGACGGGGTTCATGCTGCAACCTGCCAGACACAGTGCCGCGGCCAGTGCGGCCCATGTCGGTTTCGACGGAAATTTCGTTGTCTTCACGATGTTGTTTTCGTTCATGGTTCCGGGGGCTTGAAAAACGAGGGAGCGCCGCTTCATCGCGGCGCGGCGGGCACTTTGACGCGCACCGGTTCCCGATGGTGTTGCTGCACCTTGACCCGGTCGCGCACCGTGCCGCGTTGAACGGCGTTGGCGTGGAGCCGGTCAGTGAAAGACCGTGCGGGCGGGGCTGTCGTCGCGATAGGCGGCACCACTGCTTGCGTCGATGCATCTGCACCCGAAATGACGATGCGCTCACCGGAAAAGCCGTTGAACCGACCGAACAGCGCATTGCCGTCACCGTCGAGCGCGCTTCCGCCGAGGCCCTTCTTCGCCAGCGTCAACTCGATGTCGCGCACCATCGCCAGCGAGAACGCGACGCCGTCGCGGCTCACATGCTCGGCCGGGTCCATGTACTGCGTGATGCCGAAGTTGTAGATGCTGTCGTCGCGGCGATCTTCTTCGTAGGTCTGGTCCATGCCGCCCGCAACCCGTGTCGCGATGCCGTCCGTGAATGTCTGGCTCAGGCGCTGCGACTCGCGCACCGCCAACTGCACGAACAGCGCGGGCTGCATGCCCTGCGTGATGGTGCGCACCGGCGTGCGGAAGTCGATCGGCCAGATTTGGTCGCCGGCCGGTGGCAGCCGCGACGACGCGCCTTTGATCGTGACCACCAATTGCGCGACGCTGGTGCTGCCGTCCGAATCGGTGATGGTGTAGCTGAACACCTCCGTCAAGGTCTTGCCCTCGCCGAGCGCTGCCACGCGGGCGTTGCTGCCGTTTATTGCGTACGTGTAGCTGCCGTCAGCGGCCAGGCGCAACGAACCGTAGGCGCCGGCCAGCGGCGCACCGCCGACCACGCCGGCACGGCCTTCGAACGAGAAGCCGCTGACAGGCGTCGGCGTGTAATCGGCACCGATGCGATCGGCCACGTCGCCGGGCCCGCGGCCAGGGCCACCGACGAGGTTGCCTGCCACCGTGGCGCCCGGCAGGGCAGTACCGATCGAGGCGGCGTCGCTGCGCGCGGTCGGCACGTCGTCGACGACCAACACGGTCAGCGTGCCACTGGTGGTGTAGCCATCGCGGTCGCGCACCGTGATGGCGATCGGGTCGGTCACCGGACCACCGCCGTGCTGCTGCCTGCCGCCGAGCGTGTAGCTGTAGCCGACGACGCCGGTCGTTGCGTCGTAGCCGGTCAGGGTGATCTGCCCGATGCGGGTGTCGATGACCACCGGCACACCGCCCAGATTGCCGAGCTGCCCCGGCGTCACCGTGGTGCCACCGACCACGATGCTGTCGAGCCCGTCGGGCGCGCCGATGACGAAGTGGCCGTTGGCCGTCTCGCTCGTGTCGGCCACATCGCCCAGGCCGTGTTCGCTCACGTTTGCCTGCCCGGTTGTCGTGGGCCCATCGCTATCGCCCTTGCCAGCGCTGCTGCCGTTGGGGATGTTCAGCGTGGGAACGTCGTTCGTCCCGTTGATGGTGATGGTCAGCGTGGCCGTCGAAGCGTCGCCGTCTGCATCGGTGATGGTGTAACGCATGGTCTCGGTCAGCGTCTCGCCGGCGATCAGGTGTTGCACCGCCGGGTTGCTGTTGTCGAGCGTGTAGCTGTAGCTGCCATCGGGGTTGACGACGATGTGGCCGTATGCCGTGGTCAGTGGACTGCCGACGGTACCGTTGGTGCCGCCGAAAGCGATGCCCGTCACCGGCACGCCGTTGGCGTTGTCGGCACCGTTCAGGTCGTTGCTCTTCACGTTGCCGATCACCGTAGCCGGTCCGTCTTCGGTCACCGCCGCAGCGTCGTTGGCCGCGACCGGCACGTCGTCGACGATGCGCACCTGCAGCACACCGCTGCTGGTGCCGCCGCCCGCATCGAGCACCGTGAGCGCCACTGCATCGACGCTTTCGGTTGCTCCCGGCTGCGCCACCTGGCCGGTCAGCGTGTAGGTGTAGACGATGTTGCCGGCGATCGGCACCGCACCGTTCAGCACGACGCCGTTGAAGCCGGTGAGGGTCAGCGTGCCGTCGGGCGTGGTGATCGTGATCGGCGTGGTGCCGAGTGCCTGCAGCTGCGCTGCGGTGACGACCGTGCCACCGATCGTGACCGACCGCAATCCATCGGCCGCGGCGACCGCGATGGTGCCGGTGTTGCGCTCGCTGGTGTCGGGGCCGCCCAGCCCGTCGACCAGTCCATGCTCGAGCACATCGGTTTGCCCAGTGGCTGAACCGTTGCCATCGACCGGCACGATCGATGGTCCGGCTGCTGCGTCGGTATGGCCCTGGATGGTGATCGTCAGCGTCGTCGGCGACGTGTTCCCGTCGCCATCGGTGATGGTGTAGTTCACCACCTCGGTCAGCGTCTGGCCGGTCTTCAGTGCGTTGACGGTCGGGTTGGTGTTGTCCAGTGTGTAGACGTAGCTGCCGTCGGCATTCAGCGTGACCGTGCCGTAGGCGGTCGCGAGCGCGTTGCCCACGGTGCCGTTCGCTCCACCGAAGCCGACCGCCGTCACCGGGCCGCCCGCGGCGGGGCCGTCCGCGCCGATGCGGTCGTTCGTGGACACGTTGCCACCGACCGTGCCGGGCGTCGCGTCTTCGGTGATCGTGGCCGTATCGGGCCGCGCCGTGGGCACGTCGTTGACGATGCGAACGGTCAGCGTGCCGCCGGCCGTGCCGGTGCTCGGCGCACTGGCCAAGTCGGTCACCACCAAGGCAATGGTGTCGACGCTTTCAGTGGCGCCCGCAGGCTGCGATTGCGTGGCGTTCAGCGTGTAGCTGTAGGCCAGGCTGCCGCTGGTCGGTACGCCCGTAGGCGAACCACCGACACGCGAATCGACCGTGAAGCCCGTCAACAGCAGCGTGCCATCGGCCGTGGCGATGCTGACCGGTGTGCCGCCCGACAGCGCCGCGAGTTGCGCCGTGGTCAGCACGGTGCCACCCACGCTCACTGTTTTCAAGCCGTCCGCCGCGCTGACGGTCACGGCGCCTGTGGCGGTACGACTTTCGCCGGCAGGACCATCCGAGGTGAGACCCGATTCGAACACCGTGGCCTGCCCGCTCGATCCGCCGTTGCCATCGACCGGCGTGATGGCCGGTGCGCCATCGGTATGGCCCTGGATGGTGATGGTCAGCGTCGTCGGCGACGTGTTCCCGTCGCCATCGGTGATGGTGTAGTTCACCACCTCGGTCAGCGTCTGGCCGGTCTTCAGTGCGTTGACGGTCGGGTTGGTGTTGTCCAGTGTGTAGACGTAGCTGCCGTCGGCATTCAGCGTGACCGTGCCGTAGGCGGTCGCGAGCGCGTTGCCCACGGTGCCGTTCGCTCCACCGAAGCCGACCGCCGTCACCGGGCCGCCCGCGGCGGGGCCGTCCGCGCCGATGCGGTCGTTCGTGGACACGTTGCCACCGACCGTGCCGGGCGTCGCGTCTTCGGTGATCGTGGCCGTATCGGGCCGCGCCGTGGGCACGTCGTTGACGATGCGAACGGTCAGCGTGCCGCCGGCCGTGCCGGTGCTCGGCGCACTGGCCAAGTCGGTCACCACCAAGGCAATGGTGTCGACGCTTTCAGTGGCGCCCGGCGGCTGCGATTGCGTGGCGTTCAGCGTGTAGCTGTAGGCCAGGCTGCCGCCTGAAAAACCGGTGAGCGACAAGGTGCCCTTGCCCGTGTCGATGACGATCGGCGCGGCCGACGTCAAGGCGGCGAGCTGCGCTGCGGTCACGTCGACGCCGCCGACATCGATGCTCTTCAATCCGTCCGGTGCACTCACCGTGATCGAGCCGGTGGTGGTGCGGCTTTGCCCGCCGGGACCGTCGGGTGTCAGTCCCGATTCGAAGACAGTCGCCTGACCCGTCGCAGCGCCGTTGCCATCGACCGGCGTGATGGCCGGTGCGCCATCGGTGTGACCCTGGATGGTGATGGTCAGCTGCGCTGTGTCGGTGCCACCGTGGCCGTCCGACAGCGTGTACGTGTAGACCTCGGTGAGTGTCTGCCCGTTCTTCAATGCGTTGACCGTCGGGTTCGCGTTGTCGACCGCGTACGTGTAGCTGCCGTCGGCGTTGAGTACCAGCGTGCCGTACGCGCCGGCCAGGCCGGACCCGACCGTGCCCGCCGTGCCGGTGCCGGCTTCAGACCCGGTTCGCACGGCGCCGATCAGCAGATCTGCGGTGCGGTTGTCGACGTCGGTGTCAGCCACATCGCCGGCCGCGCCGAGCGCGATCACGTTGCCGGTGATCGGTGCGGTGTCTTCACCGACCGAGCGTGTGTCGTCGTGCGCGACCGGCAGATCGTCGACCGCGGTGATGCGGAGGGTGCCGGCCAGCACGTTGCTGTTGAGCGCTGCGGGTCCGCCTGCGTTGGCGCCGCCGACCTGCGTGTTGTTCCCGTCGTTCACCACGATGGTGTAGCTGCGGTTGCGATTGGCCGGCGTGTCGTAGTTGGTCGGGTTGTCGTTGCTGCTGCGATAGGCCACGCGCTCGATGGCGTCCTGGACTTGTGCCGCCGTGGTGCTCGGGCCGAAAGTGATGACCAGCGGCGTACCGCCGGTGCCGCCACTGACCGAGAAGCCTGCCGGAAGCGGCGTGCCGGAAAGCCCGGAGACGACCAGTTCATCCCCGGTGAAGTAGGTCGCGCCCAGGCTGACGGTGACGCTGCCAGAGCCGAACGCGGGCAGGCCCGGCGTGGTCGACAAGTCGACGTCGTACAGGGTCGCGGAGCCGGCAGTGACCAGCCGGACCTCGGGCACACCGGGCGTGTTGGCCGCATTGGGATATTCCGCCACGTCGCGAACGCCCGTCGTGCCGCCCAGCACCGGTGCGTCGTTGGTCGGCGTGACGGTGACGTCGAAGGTGCGCGTCGTGACGAGATGGTTGTCCGTGCCGTTCTCGTACGAATAGACGCCGTGGTCGTTGTTGCTGCTCGGCGCCAGCACGCCGGGTCGCGCGCCCGTGTTCCCGTTGTCGTCGACCACCACGGTCACCGCGAAGGTGCCGTTCCAGTCGGCCGAAGTGCCCGGGCCGCCCGCATCGGGGTCCGGCAGCCGAACCACGATGGCGTCGACGCGGTTGTTGATCTGGGTCAGCGTGCCGGTCAACACGACCGACAGGCCATCGCCAGAAATCACAGCCGTGCCGCCGGTACCGCCGACGGTCGTGATCGCGAAGCCCGACGGCACCGAGACGGTGGCCGTCAGGATGCTCGTGGCCTGCGCATCCTGGTCGCTGATGTCGATGTTGTTGAGCGTGACCGTGCCACCGGCCTCGGCCACCGTGAGCGGTGTGCCGTCGATGTGCGAGGGGTCGTTGAGGGCCGACGGAAACACCGTGCGGTAGCCCCGACTCACGTTGGCGCTCAGTGCTGCGATGTCGCTGGTCGTCGCTGCATAGGGGTCCACCGCCGTGGTCGGCACGGGTGTCGTTCCGTTGGCGGGCAGGCTCGCGTTCTCGCCGCCATTGGCGGCCGTGCCGGTCAGGTTGCCCAATGCATCGCGCAAGCGGTCGTCGGCAATGACTTCGACGTGATAGCCCTTGTCGGTATTGGCCAGCGTGCCCTCCAGCGCCACCTCCAGG